>JAJZZU010000134.1 GCA_021797365.1 Pseudomonadota bacterium
TTCAAGACAAGCGCAATGGAGGCAAGCGGCCGCCGGGGCAGCCCGGCGACGATGTCGGCCACCCCCTTGAGCCCCATCGCCCGGGGACTCGCATCCAGTCTCGCAAAACCCCGCCACGCCTCGTAGAGGGGCTCATCGCGCCACGGCAGGGGCCACGCGGCCTGGCCCGCGTCGAAGTAGGCGGCAGCGAACTGGCTGATGCGCTCGACGCAGAACGCCGCCCACGGCGTAGGCGCGTCGATGCGTTGCCACACATGCGATACGAGCGGGAGCCTCTGGACGGGTGGCGCGCCATCGTGCATCAAAAGCCGCGCTACAGACCCTTCATCGGATGGCAGGCCATGGGCCTTCAGGGCCTCGGCGATATCGCCGCGCGTGATGCGGCCGCTCGCGACCTGCTCTCGATAGTAGCGGCGCGGCATGGTGAGCGGGGACCCGGCGACGCGCGCCAGGGTCACCCCCGCCACCTCGAAATCCAGATGACGTAAGCCGAAGTAGGGATTGACGACGGCCGCTGCGCCCTGCGACCAGGCCGGCGCGAGCCGATCACAGGCGGTGCGCACCGCGCCCCGCCAGGCCGCAGGGCGCGCCGGCGTCCCCTCGGTCAGGGCGTGACGGCCGGCAAGCGATCCCTCGCCATGGGACGCCGGTATCCCTAAGGGGCCATCCATGGCGCCCCCTCCGGATGCGCATGGCAGGGACGGGGCGCACGGATCACAAACGCCCGCGCGTCCATCGACCGCGGCCCCGTTCCTGTTTGCAAGATCCTGGTCATGGACTTGAGCTCCCGCCACACCACCCATCGCGGCACGAGGGAATTTTAAAGATCCACGAAAATAAGTGACACTTGATATTAGAAATTATGAGCATTTACCACGGTTAATTCCCGTTGGCGACACACCGCTCCCGTCCAGCCCTTGGCCGTGCCCCGCCCCATCCCGGCTGGGGCGCACGAGATCGCAGAGCGGGGCCGATGAAGACGCCCGGGGCGCGATCTCCGGGATCGTATCGATCATGTGGTAATCACCCTCGATGCGATCGGATATCACCGGCGCCAGACGCCGATCCATGAATCCGGTATAGGCCGGGTGCCTGCGAAAGGCGTCGGCCGCCGCCACCGAGGCAAGGCGCGTCAGCAGGCAGTGACGATAACGGCCGCCCTCATCCGCAACACTTCCGGCGTGAACGGAGCGTACGCCCGGTATGCCCGATAGCAGCCGCTGCCCCTCGGTCATCAGGGCCCGCAACGCCTGTGCATCCAGACGCGGCGTATCGTACACAACGACATGCAGGATATTGGTCCACGGGCGACAACGATCGAGCACCTCCGCGGCGCGGCCCGCCGAGCCCCACGCGCGCAGGCGCGGCTCGATCTGCGCTACGATCATCTCGTGCAGGCCCTCCTTCAGGGCACTGTAAGGGGCGTGACGATCGCGCCGCACATTGGCCCGCAGCCGCTCGCCCGCGAGGGCGTCCGGGACCACGGAACACGAGATCTTGGCCGCGCCTTGCATGATGAGCCTGCGGTAGTGCTCATCAGCGAGCCCCATCTCGCCCGCTATGACCAAGGGCATCCCGAGCGCGGCATTGAGCTCCTTGAGCCGCCCCCAATCGAGCCGCGACTTGCCTCGCCCACGCACCATCGCCGCCGACACCACCAGGAAATCCACCTGGGTGCGTTCGACAAAGCCGCGGGCCTCGGCCACGGTCGCATATTGGATGGTGCGCGATGCGTGGCCGTCGCCCGCATCGGTGTCGGACACATAGGCCAATTCACCCTCTACCGGCACGCCGCAGGCATGCGCCGTATCCACGATCGCGCGCGTACGGTCGATGTGGCGAAAGAGCGACTCGCGAAGGGCGCTCGCGACGACGCCATTGGCACCCAGGCATACGCCGTGCCGGACGGAATCGGCGTCAGTCCCGCCACCGAATTGGATCGCCACGGGCACAGTGGCGCGCGCGCCCGCGGCCTCCACGGCCGCCATGGCCCAAGCGAACACCGCGTCCTGCGAGCGCGGCTTGGCGACACGCAGGATCACTGGGGCACGCGCCGATTCCGCCGCGGCCAATACCGTCGGCAGGAAATCCAGATCCGCGAGTTCGAAGGCGCCCACCGCATAGCCGTTGGCATAAGCGTGCGCAAGCATGTCCTTCATATCGACCAACGGCATAAGAAGCCCCCAAAGAGTGAATCCTGGCGGCCGCGGCCCGAGACCACCGGGACGGCCTGTGAGATGGTGCGCGCGACAACCGCGCATGGGCCGGGGTGCCCGAGATCCGGGGTGGGACGGCCCTGGGTGATCCGCTACCCGCGCTCGCCGGCCGGCCGCGTCATGCCCTCGCCATCAACCCGCACCACGCCACCCGGTTAGGCAGGATCGAATTTAGAGAGTAAACTGGCTAAAGAGAACTCAGTCTTCATTAGCATAGCCATTTACCGTAGTTAATGATCAATCATTGGACACTCCAGCAACTGCGGCTCTTCGAGGCGGTCGCCCGCCATCGCAGCTACACGCGCGCCGCCGAGGAACTGTGCCTGACGCAGCCTGCGGTCCACATCCAGGTGCGCAGGCTCGAGGAGATCGTGGGCCTGCCACTGATCGAACGGGTCGGCAAAAAGCTCCTGCTGACGCGCGCCGGCGAGGAGGTCTATGCCGCCACGGTCGCGGTGCTGGATCAGTTGCGCGGGCTGGTCGGGGAGATCGCGGACATGAAGGGCAAGGTGGCCGGCCCCCTGAAGATGGCGGTGGTCACTTCCGCCAAGTTCTTCATGCCGCATTTCCTCGGGCTTTTCGTGCAAGAGCACCCGGACGTGGCGCCTCAGCTCACGGTCACGAACCGCGCGCGGGTGCTGGAACGTCTGGCGGACAACGTCGATGACTTCGTGGTCATGGGCCAAATCCCAAGCGACATGGATCTCGCCGTCCGGCCGTTCATGGATAATCTGTTGGTGGTGGTGGCGCACCCGGACCATCCCTTGGCGAGACGCGCGCAGATCCCCCTGGAGGTGGTCGTCCGCGAACGCTTCCTGTTGCGTGAGGCCGGTTCCGGTACGCGCATGTCGGCCGCGCAGATGTTCGCCGAACACGGACTCGACGTGGAACCCTATATGGAGCTTGGCTCGAGCGAGGCCATAAAGCAGGCGATCATGGCCGGTCTCGGGATCTCGGTTCTGGCCCTGAGCAGTCTGGAACTGGAACTGGAGGCCGGGCGCCTCGTCATCCTGGATGTCGTAGGCTTCCCCCTGCACCGCACCTGGTACGCGGTGCACCTGCACGGCAAGCATCTGGGCCTCACGGCCAGCACGTTCCTGGACTTTCTGGTGAAGGAGGGCCCGGACCTCGGGGTCCGCAAGGGCTGGGTGGCGGAACTCCAGCCTGGCCACCGCCCGCGCACCCCGCAAAAACGGCTCGGAAAGGCGGGCCGCCGGTAGCAGCGGCGCGCCGCAGGGGGCGGGCCCGCGTCTGCTATCTCGTACCCGGCTCCGGCCACTTCTGGCGCTTTTTCAAGATGCCCTCCACCAAGCCAATGGCGCGCTCGAAGCTTGTCGCCACATGCCGGAAGCGAATGCGCGCACCGGGCCCGAGCATGCTCTGGAAGCGTGGCCCGACCCGCTCATCGGGATCGTACACGCGGAACATCTCCAGCGGATGATCCCCGACCGACCCCAGCGCATACAGATAGCGAAAGAACAGATCCGACTCCGGCAACGAGTACCCGATCACGAAAATATGCTGGGCATCCGACAATTCCTGGGCGGCCTGCGCCCACACGCGGGTGAACTGGCTCTGATAACCGTATTTGTTCCATGTGGGTGGTACTATTACCGGATGCTCGCCTGATGGACGGTCGAGGATGCTGGCCGTGGTGCACAGCCGGAACACGCCCTCCGCCTGCCTGCGGAACACCGTGCCTGCCGACTCGGCCAGCAGCCGATCCATGCGCCACGGCACGACCTCTCCTCCGCTACCCCCCACCCAATTGAGCGAGCCGTGGAGCTTCAGGAGCGGGATGCCGGAGGGCGGGTCGGAGTCGTCCAGGCAATAGCGCACCGGGATCCCTCCTCGATGCAGGGCGTAGTCCAAGGCCAGGTCATAATTGAACGTGAGGATGGCGTGGCGATACGGAGGGGACGCGGCCTGACTCTCGCGCAGCAATTCCACAAACCTGGGGTAGGGGTCGGGCGCCACCGGCAGCTCCCCGGGCCGGTCCTCGTTGAAGTTGAGCGTCGACTCCAGGGTATAGGCGATGACGGTCTTCAAGGCCGCGATCAGGGCATCGATGTCGTCCACTCCATAGCCCGGCATGCGGCCGAGGAGCCGGGCCATCTCGAAGGCCGCAAATACGCTCTCGACATGGGTGATGTCCAGATCCTGGGCCTTGGAGTGCACGGCCTGGAGCTTGCCGATCGCCTCGAAGACCTTCGCGAAATCCCCCGCGCGACCCTGCACGGCGCCGGTAAACAACAGCCGGCGCGCCTTGTCCAGAAAGCTGCTCATGACCGGCGCACCACCTTGCTGCGACGCCCCTGCCCCGAGTATGAATACCACGTCCGCCACTCATAACCTCCCAAGCTGCGTCGGCACCGGCCACCCTTTACGGTCTTACGATACTACGAAACTCCCAGGATATTCCATACATGTACTCACCCGCCGCGCCCACCCGCCGTCCGATATATCGATACTGCTATGACAAATTGCCGTTCCCGGGTTAAGCGTGGATCGACACGGATACCAAAAGCATAGAGTCCGGTAAATTGTGATACTTGCCAATATTAAGTGTTCCTGATAACGCCACATCCGTTACATTGCCTCACAGGATCGCTGTCATGCACATAAAGACGGCGGCGGCGATGATCGCTTGGCGCATAAGGGCGGCATATAACGCATGGGGGGCTTTGTGGATCTTACGAAAAGCGTCGTGACCTACGGCTTTCACGGGGTGACCGATACCGAAAAGGCCCTGCTCCAGGCCATGATCGAGCGCATATCCCGCGATCTGCCGGGCCCGGTGGCGCATGTGCCGGCCCATGACGCGCAGATCGTGTTCTTCGACGGGCCGGCGCCCTGCCCGGACGGGGCCTGCGGCCGGCTCGTGCGCATGGTCCGCGATGCCAACGCACAGCGCTTCTCGGGTGGCCTGCGCATGCCGCCCCACGTCACGGATCTCCTCGACATCTTTACGGATTTCGTACAACAGGAGGCCTATGCGCACACCCAGTGCGGGGCCATGAAGTCGCTGGTCCGCACGCTTCACGAGCTGTTCCAGACCCGCGGGGCGCCGCATGCCCTGGTTGACGAAAATGGTGCAGGTCTTGTCCTCTACCCGGCCGACCGGCAGTTCTCATGGTCGGGCTCCGGGGACAAACCGGCCCTATCCGAGCTCTTCCAATCGCACCGGCTCCCGGGACTCGGCCTGCGCCCATGGGACGCGTCCGAACCGGGGGAAGACCGGGAACGGCGCAGCATCGAGCCCCTGTTCTGGCATATGGGGCTTGCGCATGCACGCTGCGGGCTCGTGCCATGGGTCGGGCATGACGATCTCCTCAAGATGCGCGCATGGCCCTATCTCGCAGGACAGGGACCGGCGACCGCCACCCGGCTTGCCACCGCCCTGCGCGCCCGACCGCGGAGCGTTGCGGCCCTGGCGGATGCCGCCCGCGCCCCCGAAACCGAGGCCGTGGCCTTCGCCAATGCCGCACTTTTGTGCGGCTTCGTGGTGACCGTAAGGCCCACGGAGACCCATACCCCAGGGCGTCAGGCACCCCTCCGCGACAGGGGTGCCGGGGCCCTGGGCGCGGCGCGAGTGCCAGGCATTCTCGGGGCCATACGCAATGCCCTGGGGATACGCCCGTGAACGACGAGCTGAAACTCTTGTTTGCAGGGGCGATGGGCGCGGGGAAGACCACCGCGATACGCGCAATCAGCGAGATCGCGCCGATAACGACCGAGGCCGCAAACGGGGATCGTACGGAGTGCGACAAGGACGAGACCACCGTGGCCATGGACTATGGCGAGATCACCCTGGCCACCGGCGAGAAGCTACGGCTGTATGGCACCCCGGGTCAGGCGCGCTTTCAGTTCATGTGGCCGATCCTCGCCACCGGGGCGCTCGGCGTGGTGATCTTGATCGACAACTCGCGCCCCGACCCCTTGGCAGATCTCGCGCTCTACCTCGACGCCTTTCGCGCGCTCGCCGATAGCGGCGCGGTGGTGGTGGGTGTCGGACACATGGATTGCTGCCCGCGGCCATCGCTCGAGGCCTATGCCGAACGCCTGGCGGCGCTCGATGTGGTGGTCCCGGTCATGCCCGCCGACGCCCGCCGGCGCGACGACGTCCTGGAGATGCTTGCGATACTCCTGCAGCAGATCGAGGCGACTTCGGCCTATGACGAGGCGAGCGACGCTGGCATGGGCCAGGGCTTGATGGGGGCTACGCCATGAATGCGCGCGTCATGCCACCGGAACTGATCGCGGCATTCGACGAAGAGATTCGACGGCTGCATGCCCGCGTATCGGGCGTCATCGGCTGCGTACTCGCCACCACCGACGGGCGGCGGGTGTCGGCGGTGGTCGACAACGAGGCCGATCCGCAGCGGGTATCGGCGATGGTGGGATCGATCGTGGCGCTCGGCGAGACCATCGGCCGCGAGGTCATGATCGGACGCACGCAGTTCGTCGCGGTCAGCGCAGTGGACGGCATGATCCTGCTGCAGAGGGTACCGGCCAGACGCGACCTGCTGGTCGTGGGCACGCTCGCCCGGCGCCATACCAATCTCGGGATTCTTCTGCATGAAACCGGGATCACCGCCGAGGCCGCGGCCCGGACGTTCGACGAATGGCTGGGGCGCGACCCGCAGCCGGCGTGATGGCGAGCAGGGTATGACGGCAAGGCCGCGCGGCATCCGGCCCGCGGCCACGGAATTCAATGAAGGATGGGCCTAAATCATGGCAAAAGTGGATCTGAGCAGCATCCAGGATATTGACGGCTTTATCGCCGCAGCACTCGGCG
>JAJZZU010000135.1 GCA_021797365.1 Pseudomonadota bacterium
AGATCACAGCCGAGGTGCAGGTCGGCATGGTGTATGAGGGGCGGGTGGCGAAGCTCATGGATTTCGGGGCATTCGTCACCATCCTTCCGGGCAAGGACGGGCTCGTGCATATCTCGCAGATATCCCACGAGCGTGTCGAGAATGTGAGCGAGAAGCTCGCCGAAGGTCAGACGGTGCGCGTCAAGGTGCTGGAGGTCGACAAGCAAGGCCGCATCCGCCTCAGCATGAAGGCGGTGGAAGGCGGTTAGCGGTTCGACGCGACTGCGCGATCGGGCCAGGGGGCGGCGGGGAGGGTTCTGCGCGCCCCCTGTCATTTGGGCCGGGGTTTCGGGCCTGCGACAGTGACATCGATATCAGGAGGGAATATGGAAGGTGCCCCCGCATCCCCTGGTCTGCGCGAGACCATCATGAAAGACCTGCAAGGCGCGGTGCGCCTAGCGATCGCCTATGTGGGCTTGAGCGCTGGACTCTTGCCGGCCGTGGCGCGCCTCGGGCGGGCCGATGGCCATACCATCGCGCAGGCCGCGGGCGCGGACATCGGCTATGTTGTGCGCTGGTGCGATGCGGCCTATGCGTTCGAGCTTCTCGATGAGCGGCCGGAAGGGTTCGTGCTCACCGACCTTGGGCAGGCGTTCCTGCCGGAGGCGCCAGGGACGCTCATGCCTTTTGCCGTTCAGGAGGTGTTAACGGCGCATATCGCCGAACGCGCCGCCGGCCTCATGAAGACCGGGGAGCGTCCCGGAGAGTCGGTGCTCGCGGAGCGTGCCACCATCCTCCCGTGGTTTGGGCCCATGCTCGAGGCCCAGTTCGGGCCAGTCTTCGAAAAGACCATCATGCCGGCAGTCCCGGTCTATGAGCGCGCCGCGGGGCGCGGGGGATTTGTCATAGATCTTGGTTGTGGCAACGGCTGGTATCTCATGCGTCTGGCGCGGGCCTATCCGCGTCTGCGCTGCCTTGGTATCGACGGCTTCGACGAGAACATCCGGCAGGGGCAGGCACGCGCCAAGGCCGCCGGTGTCGATGACCGCGTGCGTTTTGCCAAGGGCGATATTTATGGTTTCGAGAGCCCGGAGCCGGCGGACATCATCGCGCTCAATCGCGCCCTGCATCATGTATGGGACGAAAAGGAGACGGTATTCCGGATCCTGCACGATCATCTGAAGCCCGGGGGTGCGGCGGTGATATGGGAGCCGCATTGGCCTGCGGAACGCACCGCCTTGCGGGAACCGGGACGGCGCATGGTGGCCTTCCAGAACTTGACCGAACACGTCCAGGGCAACCATTTCCTGAGGCCTACCGAGATCGCCTCGGCCTTCCGGACCGCGGGCCTCGTACCCGAGGTCTACGATTTCCTGGACGGGCGTGAGGCGGTGGTGGTCGGTACGCGGCCGTGAGGGCGGCGGGTATCGGAGGGCCCCCGGACCAGAGACGGTTGAGGGCCTGAGGCAGAGTACTCGCCCCCGTAAGATCCGGCGGCGATGGGGCGACTAACAGTGGCGGGCGCGGGATGGCGCCGGCGAATAATACAAGGGGGGTCGTGCGGGATTGCTTGAACCACCCCAGGATGGTCCACACCACGCTCAAAAGAGGTTCTATGGCAGCCCTACATAAAATGGCAGTGCTACGCAAATTGGTGTTCGTGATCCTGGCCTCCGGGGTTCTGGCCATGCCAGCCCTGGCCGAGAACTGGACGCTGTTCCATCATTACGACTTCAATAAGCCGCAGTTCATCCATTCGCACCCGTTCGCCAAGGAACATTTGGTCGTGCAGGTCGATCAAGGTAACCCGCACCGCTGGGCTCTTGCGCTCTCAAACGTCGACAATGTGTTGAATTACTTTGGCTCCGACAAGATCCAGATCGTGGTCGTGGCCTATGGGCCCGGACTCAAGATGCTGTTTGCCAACAGCCCGCTCAAGCGGCTCGTGCAGAGCCTGAATGCTCAGGGTGTGGAGTTCGATGCCTGCCATATGACGATGCTCGGGATCAAGGCCAAGACCGGACATCTCCCGAAGCTCCTGCCGCAGGCGGTGGTGGTGCCAGGCGGCGTGATCCGTATTATGCAGCTCGAGCAGCATGGTTTCGACCTGCTGAAGCCCTGAGCGACGTGATTAGGAGGCCTGCGGGTGCAAGCCGCGGGGCTCCTGCATATAAGGCCGGAGAAAGGCCCCTAGGCGGTCGTCCAGCCAAAAGCGCGGCGCCCACGGGGTGCCCCCGGCAATGAAGCCCACGTGCCCTCCTTGCGGATAGAGCTCCAGGCGCACCGCGCCCGCCAGTTCGTCGGCGGCCGGTGTACTGCCGGGCATCAGGAACGGATCGTCTTCGGCCTGCACGAGCAGCGTCGGGACGGTGATATGACGAAGATAGGGACGGCAGCTGGCACGCCGGTAATAGTCGTCGGCGTCGCGAAAGCCGTGCAGGGGGGCGGTTATCGCACCATCGAAGGCCCGGAAGTTGCGCAGGGCCTTCAGAAACCGTACGTCGCCGCCTTGCCCCCGGACCTTACGGGCCTGCGAGCGTCTGAGCCAGCGTAACAGCACCCATTGATAGAGGCGTGATGGCCCGCTGTCCAGGCGCTGTGCGGCGCTGGCGAGTTCGAAGGGCACCGACACGGCCGCCGCGGCCTTGAGCGGGGCTTGATCGCCGCGCTCGCCGAGCCACTTCAACAGCACCGAGCCCCCGAGCGAGTAGCCGACCGCGCATACGCCTTCGGGGTGGCGGCTCATCAAGAGATCGACGATGGTCTGGAGGTCTTGGGTCTCGCCGGCATGATAGCCTCGCGGGAGGCGATTGGGTTCCCCGCTGCACCCGCGAAAGTGCATGACCACGGCCTTCCAGCCGGCGGCCCGGCAGTAACGCAGCAGGCGCGTGATATAAGGGGAGCGCGACGAGCCCTCGAGCCCGTGGAGCGCAAGCACGACGCGCCCTGTGCGCGGTGAGGGTATGAGCCAGTCCAGATCCAGGAAATCCCCGTCGGGCAGTGTCACGCGCTCGCGCGTCAGGACCTCACCACCGGCGCGGTCTTGCAGCGCCCCGAGCACCGTCTGGGCGTGGGGATTGCGGGCCCAGATCGGCGCCCTGAAGGGCGTCATTGCGGATCGTGGCCCTGGAGCTGGCGCAGGATATCCGGGTTCTCGAGCGTAGAGACATCTTCATCCACGGTCTCGCCGCGTGCCACCGCGCGCAACAGGCGGCGCATGATCTTGCCGGAGCGGGTCTTTGGGAGGTTGTCGGCAAAGCGGATGTCCGCGGGCTTGGCGATCGGCCCGATCTTCTCGCCCACCCAGGCGCGCAGTTCGGCGATGAGCGCCGCGCGTTCGTCACCACTAGGTCTTGGCCCGCGCGGCACCACGAAGGCGCAGATCGCCTCGCCGGTCAATTCGTCGGGCCGTCCCACCACCGCCGCCTCCGCGATCAGGGGGTGGGCCACGAGCACCGACTCGATCTCCATCGTCCCCAGGCGGTGACCGGAGACCTTGAGGACATCGTCGACCCGCCCCATGACCCAAAAGTAACCATCGGCGTCGCGCCGCGCCCCGTCGCCGCTCACATAGTAGCGATTCTGGAAGCGCTCCCAGTAGGTCTCGCGGTAGCGCTCGGGATCGCCCCAGATCGTGCGCAACATTGATGGCCACGGGCGCTTGATCACCAGGAAGCCGCCTTCGTCGGGGGCGGTCACAGGCGTACCCTCGGCATCCACCACATCGGCTACGATCCCGGGGAGCGGTCGCGTACACGACCCCGGCTTCAAGGCCACGATCCCGGGGATGGGTGCGATCATATGAACCCCGGTCTCGGTTTGCCACCAGGTATCGACGATCGGGCACCGGCCTTGACCTATGACCTGGTAATACCACATCCAGGCCTCCGGATTGATGGGCTCGCCCACGCTCCCAAGGAGTCGCAGGCGACTTAAGTCATGACCGCGCGGGTAATCGTCCCCGTGTTTTTTCAAGGCTCGAATGGCGGTCGGTGCGGTATAGAAGACGCTGACCCGGTGGCGCTCGCAGAGGTCCCAGAAGCGCCCCGGGTCGGGGATGGTCGGGGCCCCCTCGTACATGACCATGGTCGCGCCGCACGCGAGCGGCCCGTAGGCCACGTAGCTGTGGCCGGTCACCCAGCCCACGTCTGCCGTGCACCAGAAGACGTCGTCTTCGCGGATGTCGAACACCCAGCGCATGGTGAGGATGGTCCCGAGGAGATAGCCGGCGCTGGCGTGCTGTATGCCCTTGGGCCGTCCCGTCGACCCCGAGGTATAGAGCAGGTATAGCGGGTGCTCGCTGCCCACGGCCACCGGGGCGCAGTCAGCGCTGACATCGGCCACCGCCTCGTGCCACCAGATGTCACGCCCCGGGCGCCAGGCGATGGCGTTGCCGGCGCGCTTTAGCACGAACAGCGTGCGTACCGTGGGGCACTCGTCTAGTACCTGGTCACAGATGGCCTTCAGTCCGATGATGCGCCCCCCGCGATGCCCGCCGTCGGCGGTCACGACCGCCGTCGCCCCGGCGTCGATGATGCGGCCCTTTAGGGATTCGCCCGAGAAGCCCCCGAATACCACCGAATGGATGGCACCGATGCGCGCGCACGCCTGCATGGCGATCACCGCCTCTGGCACCATGGGCATGTAGATCACCACCCGGTCGCCGGTGTTGATGCCTTGGGCACGCAGGGCGTTGGCGAAGCGCCCGACCTCGGCCAGCAGTTCCCGATAGGTAAGGACGCGCACGTCCCCGGGTTCTCCCTCGAAGACGATGGCCGGCTTGTCGGCGCGTTGCGCAATGTGCCGGTCCAGGCAGTTTACCGAGACGTTCAGGACGCCATCGTCGAACCAGCGATAATGCGGGGCATTGCTCTCGTCGAGGGTGCGGGTGAAGGGCTTGATCCAGTCGATCTCCTCGCGCGCGCGTCGCGCCCAGAAGCCCTCGTAGTCGCTTTCGGCCTCGGCGAGCAACCGCCGGTAGAGCTCCTCGGTCATGGTCCCCCCGTGCCCGAAGTCCTTCGGTGGGGGAAACAGACGGTTTTCGCTAAAAAGCGACTCGATGGGGTCGCGCGATTCGTGGGCCAAGGTTCATCTCCCGATATCAGATTCGTTTGTTGGATTCGGCTCTGGCTTGTGGTGATCGCCGACGATAGGGGGCTTGCGCTCTGTGCGCCGATGGCGGCGCACGGCTAGGACCAGGAGCACCACAAGGCCCGCGGCCACGGCATCATCCACCCCATGCATATAGGGTGAGAGTGCCTGCCAATGTTGGCCAAGACGCAGACCGACCCACGCCAAAACCGTGCACCAGATGAGGGAGCCGGCCGCCGAATAGGTGATGAACGCCGCCAGCGGCATGCGCGCCACGCCCGCCGGCAGCGATATGAAGGTGCGCAGGATGGGCAGCAGGCGGCCTAGGAATACCGCCGCCTGGCCGTGGCGCGCAAACCAGGCATGCGCGGAGTCGAGGTCGTGGGGCGATATCAGGATCTTGCGGCCGTGGCGGCGCAAAAACGGCAGTCCGCCGTACGCCCCGAGGGCATAGGCGGCAAGCGAGCCTAACACGTTTCCGATGGTGCCGGCCGCTATGACCCCGAAAAGGCCCAGGGCCTTGGTTGACGCCAGATAGCCCGAAAAGGTCATGATGACCTCCGAGGGGATGGGGATGCAGGCGCTCTCCAGCATCATGAGTGCCGCTATGCCGATATAGCCGGTCTCGCGGATCATGAGCAGCATCGCGCCGGCCAGGGTATGGATGAAGGCGTGTATCACAGCTGAGCCCCCGATCCTCTCACAACCGGACCTATGGCGACCGGTCGACCCGGGGTCTGTTTCTCCCCGCTGACATCACGGCGCGACAGGCCGGCGCGCACCCTCAAGCCATCTGTTTTTCGCGGATCTCGTCCAAGGTCTTGCAGTCGATGCACAAGGTGGCGGTCGGCCGCGCCTCGAGCCTCTGTACGCCGATTTCCACGCCGCAGTTCTCGCAATACCCGTAATCGTCGGCATCGATGCGGCTCACGGCCTCGTCGATCTTCTTGATCAATTTGCGCTCGCGCTCGCGATTGCGCAGCTCCAGCGACATGTCGGTTTCCTGGCTCGCGCGATCATTCGGGTCCGGATGGTTGGCGGTCTCGTCTTGCATGGCGTGCATGGTGCGCGAGACTTCCTGGATGAGCTCCGCCTTCCAGGCGAGCAGAACCTTGCGGAAGTGTTCGCGCTGGCGGGTATTCATGTATTCTTCGCCCTCGGCGACGGAATAAGGCTTTATGCCATGCAGCAGAGTCTGAACTTCCTTCTTCTTCGTGACCGCCATCGATTACTCCTGCGCTCGAGACAATGGTAGGGCTTGCGAGCAAGCGCGAATCTATACCAGAAAGCACAGGGGCATGCAAGAAAGGGTCCGACGGGCGGGGGCATGGCCGGTTTTGAGCGATACCTTAGATAGGGGACGAGATGCTGAAGGCACTGATTTTTGATGTGGACGGGACGTTGGCTGACACCGAGCGGGATGGGCATCGCGTGGCCTTCAACCGCGCGTTCGCGGCCGAGGGCCTGCCGGTCGTGTGGGATGAGGCGCTCTATGGAAGGTTGCTTGCCATCACCGGGGGCAAGGAGCGGCTCCTCCATTTCTTTACGCACGTCCGGCCCGATTTGCGCCCGGCGGGCGATCTTGACGCCCTTATACGGCATCTGCATGCCCGCAAGACCGACATCTACAGCGATCTCCTGAATACCGAAGGGGTGCCTTTGCGCCCGGGTATACGGCGATTACTCAGCGAGGCCCGCGACCGGGGTCTAAGGCTTGCGATCGCCACGACCACCACGGAAAAGAATCTCGAGCCGATATGGGCGGCACTCGGACCCGGGGCGCGCGGCTGGTTTCATACCGTGGGGGCCGGCGATTGCGTGGCGGCCAAGAAGCCGGCGCCCGATGTCTATGAATATGTCCTGGCGGGGCTGGGATTGCCGGCCGGCGCGTGCCTGGCCTTCGAGGACTCCGAGAATGGTCTGCGCG
>JAJZZU010000136.1 GCA_021797365.1 Pseudomonadota bacterium
CGATATCTTTTGCATTCTTCCATGGCGCGAGGAGATCCTGGAGAGCCTGCTCGCCTGTGATCTCGTGAGCTTTCATGTGGCGCGCTATGCGCGCAATTTCGGCGCGCTCGTCAAGGCCTTGCGGCCGGCGGCGGTCATGGAAGATGGCCCGGTGCCTCCCGAATGGCAGAATGTCGGCACGGCCTTGACAGAGGACACCGCGCCGCGCTCCGTGACGGTTCAGGGCCATGTCACGCATATCGATGCGACCCCCATCGGTACCCATCCCGAGCTCATACGCGCGATCGTCGAAAGCGAACGCGGGCAGGCACGGGTACGGGCGATCCGCGAGGAGATCAAGGAGGACATCCTCATCGTTTCGATAAACCGCGTGGATTATACGAAAGGCGTGCATCAGATGCTCGAGACCTTCGATCGCCTTCTGGAGCGCCGCCCGGAGCTGCGCGGGCGCGTGAAGTTGATCCTGACGACGGTGGCGCCGGCCGACGGCATGCGTGTCTATCGCAATGCGCAGCAGCAGATTGAGCAGACCGTGGGGCGCATCAATGGCCATTACGGGTCCCTGACGTGGCTGCCTATCATGCTATCCACCAATCCGATGCCCTTTGAGGAGGTCTTGTGTTGCTATCGTGCGGCGGACATCTGCTGGGTGACGCCGTTGCGTGATGGCCTGAATCTGGTGGCCAAGGAGTTCGCGGCGGCTAATGAGGGGAGTGACGGGGTGCTCGTGCTTTCGGAATTCGCGGGTGTCGCAATCGAGCTGCGGGGTGCGGTTCTGGCGAACCCCTACAGCCGCAATTCCATGGATCGGGCCATCGATGAGGCGATCGATATGCCGCGCGCGGAACGGCGGGCGCGCATGGAGCGCATGTTTGAGCAGGTGACACGTCTCGATATCCGCCATTGGACGGCGCACATCCTGGAACTCTTTTCGCGCGTGAGTCCCGCGCGGGGCCAAGGGGGAGGAGTGTTTCGGGATTGCAAGGACAAAGTCAGCACGCATTAGATTCGCGAGCCTGCCCAATGTCGGGCGTGCGCAGATCCTTAAGTGCCAAGACAGGGTTTGTGGGCGCTATGAGTGGCATGGGCGGGGCGCGAGACCGCGATATCGTGATCTTCCTCCCCCATCTTGACGCGCCCCGCCGAAAGGCCGCCAGAGGCCCGCGCAGGGACCCCCCGAGGGCGTGGCGGCGATTCCCGGTCAGATGCCAACGCCGATACGACCCCGGCTTGATCCCGAGGGGTGAATAGCGCCTCTCATGGCTTGCTAGGCCAGGTATTGATCGTCCAGGACCGCCTCCAGCCAATCGACCATCCGGCCGTCCAGGGCCTCCTGAAGGGCGATATGGGTCATGGCCATGTCCGGTGTGGCGCCGTGCCAATGCTTGTGGCCCGGGGGACACCATATGACGTCACCCGCCCGGATCTCCGCTTTCGCTTCGCCAAAGCATTGCGTCCACCCGCGCCCCGCGGTCACCATCAGCAGTTGTCCGAGTGGATGCGTATGCCAATGGGGCCGCGCCCCCGGCTCGAATGTGACGCTTGCCGCACCCATCCGCGAGGGCCCCGTCGGCGAGTGAATGGGGTCTATGCGGACGATCCCGGTATACCACTCCGCAGGACCTCTTTGAGACGGCGCGGATCCCGCGCGTGTCAAAATCATGGCAGCCTCCCTCAGGACCCGAGAGTCCCCATATCGATGACGAAACGGTATTTGACATCGCCCCGGACCGTGCAGTCATAGGCCTCATTGACATCCTTTATCGAGATGCGCTCGATGTCGCACACGATGTTGTACTGGCCGCAGAAATCCAGCATCTCCTGCGTCTCCGGCAGGCCGCCGATCAACGATCCCGCCAAAGACCGCCGTCGGAATATCAAGGGAATCCCGTCGACCTTCTTGAGGGGTTCCACGGAACCTACGATCACCATTGTCGCGTCGCGTTTCAATAGCGCCATATAGGGGTCCGCATCATGACCCACGGGAATCGTGTTCCGCAGAAAGTCAAAGCGATCCCGCGCCTGTTTCATGGCCTCGCCCTGCGTGGAGATCAGCACCTCGTCCGCACCGAGCTTCCTCGCATCCTCGCCTTTGGAAGGTGAGGTCGTGATCATTGTCACATGCGCCCCCATGGCGTGCGCGAATTTCACCCCCATGTGACCGAGCCCTCCGAGACCGATGACACCGACCCGCTGGCCGGCGCCGACGTTCCAGTGCTTGAGTGGGGAATAAGTGGTTATCCCCGCACACAGAAGCGGGGCGGCGGCCGCCGGATCGAGATTCTCCGGGATGTGCAGGACGAAGCGTTCGTCCACGGTGATCGTGTCGGAATAGCCGCCAAACGTCAAAGCGTGCGGTGTTCCACCGATCTTGTCCTCGCCACCGTAGGTGCCGGTAAAGCCGTTGTCACAGTATTGCTCCAGACCGGCCTCGCAGGACGGGCAGGTGCGGCAGCTGTCTACCATGCAACCGACGCCCGCCAGCTCACCCACCTGGAAGCCCTTGACCTCACTACCGATCGCGGCGACCCGCCCGACGATCTCGTGTCCGGGAACAAACGGATAGGAGATCCAGCCCCACTCATTGCGCGCCGAATGGATATCCGAGTGACAGATGCCGCAGAACAGAATATCGAGAACGATATCCTGGGGCCTTGGGTCGCGACGCTCAAACGTGAACGGCTTTAGCTCCGCGGTTGCCGATTGTGTCGCGTATCCTCTCGATTGTATCGTCATTACGGCCTCTCTTATGTTTTTCATCATATCTTTCGCCTGGCGGTGATAAACCGTTCCATGCCGCCAAACCCGATCCATCAAAAAGTCCCTACGCGGACCGCTTCGCACTTGAAGGCGTCCGCACATGCCTCAGGCGGCGGTCGACGCGCACCGGCATCTTGTAATGGTGTTGATGTGGGTATCGGTATTTGCGGCGCGACGGCCGTCCACGTGCCGCCATCCGGATTGCCAAAGGTGTTGCGCGTGTCGGCGTGCGCTCATCATTCATCTCCATCCCACAAAGCCGGTGGATGTCCATGAATCAGGGTTGCCGGCGCGGCGGCGAACCTCTGTCTTGCGGGTGGGACGCGCCCCCCTCTACCATGGTGGGCGCATCGATGCGCGCCTCTTTACCCTGCAGCCATGGCCGGGCCCGATCTCCTTGGCAAATCGGCATGAACACGCGGCGCCGAAAAGGACGCATGCGATCAGTGGCCGGCGTTGGGGACCGGTCCATTAAACAAAATGAGCGGGTCGGCGACAAGTATGCGCAGGTTCGCGGCATTCTTTAAGAAAAAGGGGCGCGCAACAGGACCAAAAAAGCGCGCCGATCACGCGACCTTAAGGCGCCGAGGGGCCGTAAAACGGATGACAATTCCCGCAGGCCCGCGAACTCGTGTTCAGAAATAGCGGAAATGCGCGTGGCTGGCGCCCGTGCCGCATTTGCGGGGGGTGTACACGGCGCGCCGTGGCCGGCGTTGGTTCTTGGACAGAGGCGGGCTCGTCTGTCATAATGCCAAACCACCTTTTTTGGTGGACGTGCGCATCCTACTTAGGTCCGACTTATGCGGACTCAAGGGTGCTATAGGATGGTTTCGCACGGAGAGCATAAGGAGAGACACATGAAAACAACGAAACGGCTTTCGCAATGCCTCGGGGGGCGTGCGTTACCGGAAAGCAGCGTTCTTTGGTCTTCTCGACACGGGCTTTTCTGGACACTCGGGGCTTTCGCAACCATGGGATTGATTGGCGCGGCCTTGGTTTCGAGTTACTGGAACAAGGGCCAGCTTGTGCGTGCGACGATGGCGGGGACGAATCGCATCGTTCTTACAGCCAATGTCGCACCCCCTGCCCTCTGGTCCAACGCCTGGCTCGGTCGCCGGCCGTATCGCGCCGTGGCGTTTCATGGTCTTCGAAGGGTCGCGACCGGGTTCAGCCTCATGACCTTGCAGAAGCCGAGAACGCTCACCCAGGATCTGCTGCATGTGGCGCCTGATATTTCCGTTCATTTAACCAAGCTAAAGGATGAGTTGTCGGCCGAAGCCACCCGGGTATTCGCGGCGCACGCGTGGCTTTGACGGCCGGTTGACGCGCCATCGGCCGGTTGGTCACAGCCTTTTATCCGGTCGCGATAGACCCCGTAAACGCGAGAGGGCCGCATCGAGCATGCGTTTGCCCGGATGAGGCCGATTTGGATACCTCGAAAACCAGGATGGGACGCGCGTGGCGGACGGATATAATGCGCCAATGCAAACGGAGCAATGGCAGCAGAGCAAAATGTCCTGGCAGGCTCTCGGTGGGCGGCTTCTCGCCGCTGCCGCCAAGCCGCGCACGGCAAAGGTCGTCAATGGCGTTGCAATCGTCGGTCTTGCGGCGGTCCTGGCGCACTGGACCTGGGGGGCGCTTTCGTCGCCGGTGCGGGCCGCATCGGCCCCCGTCACAAGGGCGCAGTCCGCGCCACCACCGCTGCGGGTGTTGCTGAAAAGCCATTTATTCGGCCAGTCGCCGGCAACGAGCCTGGCGGCGATCCCGGTCAGCCATCTGGCGCTGACCCTTTCGGGACTGGTGGCGGGCCATCCGGGCGTGGCGCTGATCGCCGGGCCAAGTGGCAAGGTGCATCCGTACCTCGTCGGGACAAGCGTGTCTCCGGGCGTGGTTCTGGCGGCGGTCACCGCAGACCGGGCCATTCTGCGGCAGAACGGTCGACTCGAGAGCCTTTTGCTGTATTCCCGCAAGCCCGAGGTGCCGCCGGCATCGGCAACCCCCTCCACGCCGGCGGCGCCCACCCCGGCGGCAGCGCGGCCTCATCCCTCAGGGTCGGCGCCCGCCGTTACGGTCCCCGTGAAGCCATCCGTAGTGGCGGCGTTTGCGAGTGTGTCGAATGCGACCTTGAAGTCGTGGCTTGTGCCCGGGCCGGAGGGCGGCGTGCTGGTCAAGGGCGCTCCTGCGCAGACCTTTGCGAGTCTCGGTCTGCGTCAGGGGGATGTCATAGAGGAGGTGAATGGGCAGCCCGTGAATTCTCTGGGCGCGGCGGTCAGCGCGTATATCGCTGGCGCCAAAAGTGGTGATGTCACAGTGGATGTGGCGCGCGACGGACACATGAAGGTCTTTCAGTACACGATGCAAGCCCCATGAGTCTGTTTGTGTGGTGGATACCCTTTCTAAGGACGGAGTACCGATGGGTAAGTGGGTATGTAGCCGGCCGTGTGCTAGCCGGTCATGGGTGGGGATCGTTCTAACGCTGTTACTGGCGTCCTTGCAATCGCCGGCCCAGGCCGCGAATGAACACGCGGGTCCGAGCCCGGAGCATCCCGTGGTGGGGGCGCGTACCACGCTTGCGACCACGCCCCCATCACATCCCGTGCTGAGTCCCGGTACGGCGCCGGCCGTGGCGCGGAGCGGATCGACGGTGGTCAGCACGTCTCGCAGGATTCCGCCGGGCGAGATGCTGTTCAACTTTAATAACGCCAACATTCGCGCCGTGATCCGCACGGTCGCCGAGCTTACCGGCAAAAATTTCCTGGTCGATCCGCGGGTGCAGGGGAAGGTGACGATCATATCCACCACGCCCGTATCCGTGAAGGCCGCCTACCAGATCTTTGTGAGCGCCTTGAAGGCGCAAGGGTTTACGGCGGTCGCGGGCCCGGGCGGCGTGGTCAAGGTGCTGCCTCAAGCGAACGCCCGCCAGGCGGCACCGGTCAGCGGTTACTGGCCGCACGGGGGAGATCAATTGGTGACCCAGATCATACCGATCGAAGAGGGTCAGGCGGCGCAGGTCATGCCTCTGCTGCGGCCCTTGATGTCGAGTGCGGGAATCCTGTCTGTCTATGCGCCGACCAACACCCTGATCGTTACCGACGATGCCGATAATATCCGCAGGCTTTTGCGCATCGTCTATGGGATAGAGGCCGAGATGCGCGCACCTATCGCCATAGTCCCGGTGCGTTATGCGTCCGCGGTGGACATTGCCAATCTCCTGGTGCGCCTAGGCGAGGCCCAATTACCCAACGCCGCGGGCATGCCAAGCGGCAACTACAGCCCCGTCTACATCGTCCCGGATACGCGCACCAACAGCCTGCTCGTGCGTACCGCGAGCGCGAAGAAGCTCAGATTCATCGAGGCGCTCGTGCGTAGGCTTGATGCGCGCGGGGCGAGCGGAGGGACCACGCATGTGGTGTATCTCAGAAACGCCCGGGCCACCAAGATCGCAAAGATCCTGCGTGGTCTTTTGCAGGGGGAGGCGAAGGGTGCCGGCAAGCGCCCGAACGGGCCGGTGATGCCGGTGTCCATGCCGGGTGGGCCACCAGGAGCACCCATGGTCCGCAACCGTGTCTCGGCGCGCGCCATCAAGGCCTCGCTCGTCCAGGCTGATCCGTCGATCAACGCGCTCATCATAAACGCCCCCAATGCCGTGTATGACAGCCTGCGTGGGGTGATAGCAAAGCTCGACATACGGCGGGCCCAGGTATTCGTGAAGGCGCTCATCGCCGAGGTCACGGTCGATAATACCGCCGAACTCGGCGTGCAGTGGGCGGGTGCGGCCCCGGCCGGGAGCGGCGCCGTCGGTGGTGTCACGAACTTCCCATTGACGGGCTCAGGAATCGTTTCGACCGCTGCTAGTCCTTCGAACCTGGCCAATGACGCGGGCCTTGCGCTCGGTTTCATAAGCGGCACGGTCAAGCTTGCCGGCGGACAAACGGTCGTCGGTCTGTCGGCATTTGCGCGTGCCCTGCAATCGGTCTCGGGTGTGAATGTGCTTTCGACCCCAGACCTTTTGACGCTCGACAATACCGAGGCGAAGATCATGGTCGGCCAGAATGTGCCGTTCATAACCGGAAGCTACTCCACGGCGGGAACCGTAGGTACAGTGGGCGTCAATCCATTTCAGACGGTCGAGCGCAAGAACGTGGGCCTTACGCTAAAGATCAAGCCGCAAATCACGGCTGGCAACAACATCAAGATGCAGATCTATGAAAACGT
>JAJZZU010000137.1 GCA_021797365.1 Pseudomonadota bacterium
GAATGCAGAGGTGGACCCCAACCCTTGGACAAAATCTCCGGATCTTTAAGTGGATTATCCGCCGGGTTGATCAAGCGGCCTGTCCCAGAGACACCCCAGCAAGAAGTGGACCCCAATTTTAGGACACTGGATTAAGTGGATATTCGCCCCTAAAGTAGCGAGATAAGGAGCGGAATATCATGAGCAAAATACGTCGTAACCACGCCCCGTGTAACATCGGTCGCTTTTTAAGGCTTAAGGCATGCAAAATGTCCCGGGGTCTTTTTGGGTGGCCGAGAGAACGGTCCCTGTTTGAACCTGAGACAATTCCGATGTAGGAAAGGCCGGCGATCCTCTGATATCGTGGGAAGTTCTCACACTTTTCACAATAGAGAGGGGCCGACCTTATGCATCGTATCCTATCTGAAATCACCACCATTGCGAAGCATCTCCACGCCATGCGCAACGATCCGGAAGTGTATCGTCCGGAGCGGTGCCCGGATTGCGGCTTTGGGAAACTCTGGGGGCACGGTTGTTACTTCCGCAAGGCGGATCGCGATGAAGGCACCCTGAACCCGGTCACGATTGCGCGCTGGCGTTGTGGGGCTTGCCGGCTCACCTGTTCACGCCTGCCGCTGTGCATTGCGCCCCGGCGCTGGTTCAACTGGTCGGTGCAGGGCGCGGTGCTGGTGTGGGTGCTCCTGGGGCGTTCGCACGGCGCGGCCGCCCACATGGCGTGTGTCAGCCGCCACACCGTAACGAGATGGTGGACGTGGCTTGAAAGGCGCGGCGATGAATTCGCCTTCTTCCTGCGCAATCGCTTCCCGGAGTGGGGGCGAACACCCGATCCGCGCGCCTTCTGGCATCGCGCCTTCGGGGCCATGGCTCTGGCGGAGATCATGGCCTGTCTCGATCGCGAGATCGCCGTCCCATGATGGCTTGCCCCCGGTTCTTGGGAGGACACGCGATTTCGGCCTGAATCGGGCACCCCACACACTCTGGCCGTTTTGCGGCGGCGGGATTTTTGTTTCCATGACGCACTTCTGACAATGAAGGGAGTCGATCATGAAGGACGTGAATCCCGTAGCCCTGTTTCGCCTGTCGGTGCTGGGGCCCCTGGTGAGCCGGGAGCATCTGGCGCGCGGCGAGCTTAAGGCCATCATCCGCGAACTCGCGAGCCGCGAGTATGCCATCCCGGGATCGGACCGCCGGCACGTCGGCGAGAAGACCATCGAGGCGTGGCTCCACGCTTTTAGGCGCGGTGGCATCGAAGCGCTGACCCCAAAGACGCGCCGCGACCACGGCGTCTCCAAGATCCCCTCCGAGATTCAGGAGGCCATTCTGGCCGCCAAGGGCGATAACCCGCGCCGTTCCATCCGGATGATTCGGCAATTGCTCGAATCCACCGGCCGGGTGCCGCGCGGGAGTCTGTCGCGCTCGTCCATCCATCGCCTGCTCAGGCGCAACGGCCTAAGCCGCATCCAGGGGGACGGGGCAAGCCCCGAGGAGCGGCGTAGCTTCACCGCCGAATACGCGGGCTCCCTCTGGTATGGTGATGTGCTGCACGGCCCCAAGGTGCCCTTCAAGAAGGCCTTACACAAGGCCTATCTGGTGAGCCTCTTCGATGACGCGTCGCGGTTGCCCGCCTTCAGCGCCTTCTGCTTTGGCGAAACGGCGCTCGATATCGAAGGGGTGCTGAAGCAGGCCGTCCTGCGGCGCGGGCTCCCCGCCTAATGGCGAGCTCGCCATTAGATGGGTAATCAGCAGGACCCAATAATGTTAAGGAAACCCGGGACAGCCCAAGCGTAGCGTTTTTGGGGCCCGGATTTCCTCGTGATTATTTGGATGCCTCAAAGTGAATCAAGCCAACTCAGGATGTCGGCATTTTGCCTCCAACCTGGTGGTTTCTCTTGTCGAACGATAGTGTCGACTGCTTCCAGCGCTTTCCGCTTGGTTTCCGTGTCCGCCTGAGCATAATGATTGGTCGTATTCAGGCTCGCATGCCCGAGCCAGCTACGAATCACAGTCACGTCAACCCCGGCGGCGATCAAATGGACAGCCATCGCGTGCCGAAAGCGATGTGGTGTAACCTTTTTGCTGTTGAGTGAAGGGGTTTGCTTGGTGGCAGCAGCGACGTATTGGGCCAGTTTGTAACGGAAGCCCGACGCGCCCAGCGGCTCGCCATATCGATTGGTAAACATCGGTTCCGTATTGGCCCGTGGCTGGCGCTTGAGCAATGCCTTGAGCAGTTCGACGGTCTCGGGCCAAAGTGGACAGAGCCGCTCCTTGCGGCCTTTGCCAAGTAAGCGAACATACAGGGGGGATTCGAAGTGAATGGATTGTGGGCATATGTCGAGTGCCTCCTGGATTCTCGCGCCAGTATTGTAGAGAAAGAATAACAGAACATGATCCCGCTGCCCTTCCAAGTTAGCGCGATTGGGCTGAGCCAGAATGGCACTAACTTCGTCAAGCTCCAACCCACGGACGGCAGGTTTCATGGCGCGTTTGGTTGGAATACCCAAGACCTCTGCGCACTGTGCTGCTGCCACTGGATCGCGATCGGCGACATATGAGAAGAAACTGCGTAGCGCCGCCAGTCGGCAGTTCCTGGTACCGATCGAATCTCTGCGTTCTTCCTCGGTGTACTGAAGAAAGGCCAGGACTTCAGCCGCCGTAAAATCTGACAGGCTCAGTTTGGCCACCATTCGGTCCTTCCGTTTAGCGACGAAACGCAAGAACAGCCGCCAGGTATCACGGTAGGAGCGGACGGTGTTTTCTGAGCAGTTACGCTGCTGTCCCAACCATTGCAGGAAGAACCCGTGTAGCAATAGCGGAAAGATGTTTGTCTGTTTCATGGTTGGCCTCCGATAGACCCCTGAAGTGCCCCTGCCGCAAACGTATGGAAGCGATTGCTGGCTTCCTGCAGAAGCTCCTGGGTGATGGTCAGGTAAATCAGGGTCGAGTTGATGTCCTTGTGCCCGAGATAGGTTGCGAGATAAGGTAACCGAGATTGTGGATTGATTCCTTCGCGGTACCAAGCCAGCATTCTGTTCACCACAAACGAATGCCTTAGATCATGTCCTCTCGGTCCAATACGTCCCGGTTGCGGCTTGAACCCGGCACGTCGAATGACTTCCCGTATCAGCTTGCCGGTGCTAACGTAAGAGTAAGAGCCGACGGGCTGCTGATGCCAGAACAAACCGGCGTTGATGTCTGTGGATGCGCCCGCTCGGCGCCTAGCCTCAAGATACTCGTTCAATGCCGCTATCACGCTGGGTGCCAATGGTAGACGCCGCGACTTGAAGAACTTGCTCTCGCGGATTTCTATCGTCGCCTCTCCCAGATCAATATCACCCACAGTCAAATGCGCGAGTTCGCCCACTCGAAGGCCCGCGCAATACGACAACACGAGCATCGTATAGACAGTCAGTGGTCGTAAGGGCGCATGAGGAGACGGAAGGCTGCGAGCGGTCTCGAGCAACCGTCGTACATCCTTGTCTGAAAAAATGTAGGGGCTGCGGCGCGCTTGGCGCGCTTGCTGCTCCAAACGGGGATCCTTGGCTGGCATGGCGACCGATGCATCCTGACGACGTAATGCTCTTGCCAGGATGCGCGCGGTGCTGACGCACTCGAACGCGCGCTGCGCTGTTGGCGCATTGCCCGTCCATTCGCGGATGAGCACGTCAAGGGATTGACTAGCTAGGTCGGGACGGTTCTGCAGGAATCGATCAAGCCGAAGAAAGGCAGCGGCGCGGGTGGCATAGCGGTACCCCATCGCCTGCTTAAGCAGGATATAGTCGTGCATTGCTGATCCCAGAAAACTTGCGAATCGCGGCGGCGGACGCAACGCTTCGAGAGCCGCGGCTGGATCGCCCGCAAGCAGCGCCCGAACGATGGATGTGGTGTCGCTTCGGCCGTAGTCCTGACGCAATTGTGCCAGCGGGTTGTTGGCGAGCAATCCATCGATCACGCGCCAATCCAGGAATCGATCCACCATACGAGCCCGGTGGATCACCATATGACGCGGCCAGACGGTACTGCGATCGCGTAACCAACCCTCGATGATTTGCCGCGATACGACACCGTTTGGTGAATGCTGCATGACGAAACGTTGAAATCCGTCAAGGACCGAACGATAGACTCTGGTACTACCTTTCGTCTTAAGGTGGAGTTGACGCACAAAGCTCTGCAACGCGCTGCTTTCTATGTGGGGTGTCGAGTTCATGATGACGTCACCTCCACCGGGATCTCAAGGGAAACCGCGCGCAGATCTGCGGTAGCCAGCTTGAGATAGATCATCGTCGAGGCCGCGGATCGGTGGCCCAAAATATCTCCGATCTGCTTTAGAGGAACATGGGCGCGAAGCAAGCTTACGGCTCTGGCGTGACGAAATGCATGGGCGCCATGTTTGCCCGTTGGATGAATGTTGGCCTGCGTGAGACGGCCCTGGATCATCTGGTAGAGTGAAGATAGACGACGATAGGGTGCAAGTGTGCGAATGAATATCTCGCGCCTAGATGTCTCGGGACGACCATTGCGTAGGTACGCCAAAATGGCTTCACCAACGGTGCTAAGCAACGGCAGGCTGGATTCGCTGCCTGTCTTTGATCGTCGGATATAGAGTCTGTCCGTACGCCAATCGACATCCTCAAGTTGCAGACGCACGACTTCCAAATCCCGCAGGCCATAGGTATCGAGTAAAAGGAGAATGGCGTAGTCGCGCAATCCTTTGGGAGAGCGATCCTGGCGTACTGATTCGATAATGGCGCGCACCTCTTCATCGCGGAACGCTGAAGGAATGGTCTCCAACGCATACAGCTTCGGCGCAATGACAAGCCGTGCGATGTCGCGCGTGATGCGCCGGGTCAAATGTAGATAACGCAGGAAGGAGCGTAGCTGGCAGGCCATCAATTTCCTGCTTCGCCGACTCAGTGTCGATGCACGGGAGGTCATATACGCATCGACAAGCTCACAAGTAAGGTCCGGCATTCTGACCGAACCGCCACGCTCACTAAGCCATCTTAGGAATCGCTCTCCTTCATTACGACGACCAGAAATTGTCTCCCTAGCCAGTCCGCGGTCGGTGAGCAGCCACTGCGCGTACCCTTGGCAAATCTGCCGTTGGAATGCCTCGGTCGGTGTTGACGGAACAGCAGTGGGTGGCCACTGACCACGGATAACTCGCATCAGCGTGTGGAGACTACTAGCCTGCGCGCTTCCCAAGCTATAGCCTGATTTCGGTAGATGCCCATGATTGCGACGATATCGCTGTCGTTCGTTGCGCAAATACCGCGAAACGTCCGTCAGTTCCGTATCGGCGACGGCGATGTTGTGCTTTGCAAGGTACTCAAGAAATCGTCGCGCTTGAGCAATGTATACGCGGCTGTTCTTTTCCGAATAGGATTCGGTTCTCAGGTGGGCGGCGAACTGTGCAAGTAACGATTCATTACAGGATTGATCAGATGACATGAGGGGGCTCCTTTTCTGGCGGAAGTCAAGGATGACACACTCAAAATTATGCGCAGGAAATTCTGGCCAAATTAAGACGGCCCTTGGGGTTCAGGCGTTCCTTAACATTATTGGGTCCTGCTGATTACCCGCCTAATGGCGAGCTCGCCATTACGCCGGCACGCCTCGCTTCAGAAGGGCTTGCTTCAAGACGCCCTCGACATCGAGGGCCGTCTCCCCGAGACAGAAGGCGCTATGGGTGATCAGCCGGGACGCGTCATCCATAAGCGACACCAGATAGGTCTTGCGCAGCTGGCCGGCGACGGGAACGCGCAGTGCGTGCATGACATCGCCATACCAAATGGCGCCCGCGGACTCGGCTACGAAGCTGCGCCGCTCCTCGGGTTCGCTTGCCGCACCGCGCAGGCGCGAGATCCCGTGGCCCTGCAGCAGACGGTGGATCGCCGAACGGGACAGGACATCACAGGCGACGACACCGGCGGTCTCCAACAACCGCTGAATCTGGCGAATCGAGCGCCTTGGGTTCTCGCGCTTGGCGGCGAGAATGGCCTCTTGAATCGCGGAAGCGATCTGGGAGCGGCCCCGGTCCGCACGGACCCGCGGGATCAGGCCCTCGATCCCCGCGCGTTGCCACGCGTAATACCACGCTTCAATGGTCTTCTCGCTTAACGTGCGGCGGCGGGAACCGGGGATCACATACTCCCGCTGCGCCAGCTCGCGAATGAGGCGCTGGCGTTCGCCACGCGCCAAGCGCTCCCGACTGACCAATGGCCCCAGGACCGACAGACGAAACAAGGCCTTCGGATCAATCTCTTTCATGCGGACTCCTTATGGTCAAAAGACGCAGGCCAGGAGACCAGATAAGGATCCGGGGCAACAGGGGGCACAGTGTGTGGGGTCGTCCTTGCGGCGGGATCGGGCCGTCCCGAGCCTCCTTCGGGTCAGCGCATCAGGGGACGGTGACGCCATCGGCGTCGAGGAGCGCCATGACATCTTGCAAGGGGGTGTGGGTGAGACACGCCCGCCAAAAGGCCTCCGTGTCCGCCACCCGCCCCCATTCGGGAAACCGACTGCACAAGGTGAACACGAAGAGCGGGCTGCGGGATCGCCACGCCCGCCACCACCTTCGGACGGTGGTGCGCGCCAGCGCGCACGCGCGGCTTAACGCATGCACCGAGGCGTCCGCAAGCCGCCCCGCCAGGACCCGTTGCAAAGTCGCCCAGTCATACCAGCGCCGGGGTGCGATGCACGCCGGCAGACGCGAGCAGGTGCGATGGCAGCCCCGGCAGAGAAAGCGCGGGATCAAAACGGGGTTCTCGGTTGATCGCGGGGCCCGATCGGCCTTGCGTGGATAACAGCCGTGCGACCATAGGCCCCCGAGGCCACAATGCGGACACGCGGACGGCCGATAGGCGTCCGGGGCATGGCACAGCGTTTCCTGGTGTTGGTGGAGCGTGGCGATACCCGCTACAATCCGATGCATAGGCCGGTTTCCT
>JAJZZU010000138.1 GCA_021797365.1 Pseudomonadota bacterium
GAGCCGATCTGATCGACGGTGCTCTTTGGCAGGGATTTCAAGGGCAGGCTCGATACCACGACCGATACGCGCTGCGCCCGCCAGCCAAGCAGATTCGCAAGGTCCGCCGCATCACCCTCCAGGACGACAACATCGGGGAAGCGCTCTTTGAGGTGGGCGGCCAAAAGCGCCGATTTTTCGACAACTATGAGACGTTCAGGGGCCACTCCATGATCCAGCAGCGAGGCGGTCACGACCCCGGTCCCCGCACCCAGTTCGACGATATAGCCTTTGGATGCGGCCACGGCCTGCGAGGCCATGTAGTCAGCCAGGCGCCTCGAACTCGGACAGGCGGCGCCCACCGCCTGTGGTCCGGAACAGATGGCGCGGGCAAAAAGCCGAAGATCGGCCGGAAATACCGATCCTGCGACACGCCCCAGCGTCTTTTTCCACCACGACAGCCCTTGCATCGAGCTCTCCGGCCTCCCGGAATCGATCGTCGTCCGGTGCATGTACTCATCCCCCCGTTCGGTCGTCCCAGGACTGACGGGGTACGACCATTGGCTTATTGCTCAAGCATATAGCATGAGCCTGCAATTGCAACGACTGTGTGACAGCCGGCGCGTACGAGGGGTTGAATCTCTTAGGGAAACAGGGAGCGCAGACGCTTTTTGTGGCGATAGATCGCGCTCTCGAGGGCGTGGCGCAGTTGCAGGGCGACGCCGGTATCGCCCTCTACGCATAGCCGGCGATCAAAGAACAGCGCGTCGGCATCCTCGGTCTGCAGGAGGAGCGCCAGAAAGGAGCGCATTTCCCCGCGTATGCACGTCGTCCACGGGATCGGCGGGGCCGGCCACAGGCGCCCGCTCCGGATCACGAAGCCGACCGCAAGATGCGGATTTGTGATCTCCAGGCGCACGCGCGTGCCCGACAGCGCCTCCAGGGAATGGTCCGACAGCAGTAAGGCGTTCGCCACGAGCGCGCCTGCCAAGGCAATCGCCGGCGGTGGCAGCACCTTGGCCCCGATATCCAGGGCGCGGGGCGCGGTTTGCGAGACCAGATCGGACAGAAGCGTCATATCGCCATTGTTCGCCGTTCGCGGATCCCATGGATTGATGCGCGTCAAATGCTTTGCGCTGGATCAAAGGGCCGGCACGGACCTCGTTCTACGATGCCGCCAGAATGTTTACCGACATGCGCCAATTCCTCGCGCACCTTGAGCGCCAGAAGCTCCTCGCGCGCGTGGCCGCGCCGGTTAGTGCCCATCTGGAGATTACCGAGATCTGCCGGCGCGCGATCGTGGCCCAGGGGCCGGCATTGCTGTTTGAGCATGTCGATGGCGGGACGGTGCCGGTGGTCGGTAACCTGTTCGGGACCCGGGAACGCGTCTTGCAGGCCATGGACCTCGACGATAGCGCCGCCTTGCGTGCGCTTGGGGAGCTGCTCGGGCGAATCAAGGAGCCGCGCTGGCCGCGTGGCACCGGCGAGGCCATTCGTCATCTCCCCATCATCGGTCGCTTGTGGGCGGCGCGCTCGCGCATCGTGGAAGACGGCGCGCCGGTCCACGAGTGCGTCCAGGAGGGCGCGGCCGTCGATCTCGAGGCCCTGCCGATCTCGCACTGCTGGCCCGGGGATGCGGGGCGGCTGCTCACCTTCGGCCTGGTCATCACCCAGCCGACACGCGAGGAGCGGCACAATGTCGCGGTCTACCGTCAGCAACTGATCGGTCGCAACCGCCTCATCATGCGCTGGCTTGCGCATCGTGGCGGGGCCGGCGACTACGCGCGATTTCGCGAGGCGCACCCAGACGAGCCGTTTCCCGTGGCCGTGGCCATAGGCGCGGATCCGGCCCTGACCATAGCCGCGGTCGCGCCCATCCCGGACACCCTGTCCGAGTATCAGTTTGCCGGTCTTTTGCGGGGGGCGCGCACCGAACTGACGCGCGCCGGCAACGGCTTACTGGTGCCGGCGCGCGCCGAGATCGTCCTGGAGGGGGTGATCGCCCCAGGCGATACCGCCCTGGAGGGGCCGTTCGGCGATCATACTGGTTATTACAACGCCCAGGATCATTTCCCGGTCATGACCGTGACGCGCGTGACGCACCGTCATGCCCCCCTCTATCAAACGACCTATATGGGGCGCTCACCGCACGATGAGCCCTCGGTGCTGGCCGGCGCCTTGAATGAGGTCTTCGTACCGCTCTTGCAGCAACAATTCCCGGAGATCACCGACTTTTATCTGCCCCCCGAGGCCTGTTCCTACCGGGTCGCGGTGGTGAGCATTCGCAAACGCTATCCCGGCCACGCACGTCGCATCATGTTCGGTGTATGGTCCTACCTCAGGCAGTTCACCTACACCAAATTCGTGATCGTGACCGATGACGATATCAATATTCGCGACTGGTCGGAGGTGATATGGGCCCTGGTGACCCGTGCCGATCCCGCGCGCGATGCGGTCATCCTCACGAATACGCCTATCGATTACCTGGATTTCGCGAGCCCCGAGGCCGGTCTGGGCGGTAAAATGGGCCTGGACGCCACATTGAAGCGGCCCCCCGAGGTCACGCGTCCTGCGGGTCGACCGATCCAGCCCGACGCCCGGGCGCAGGCGGCGGTGGCCGACATCTGCGCGGCCCTGGGGATCTGATCGGCTCGGGTTGATATTGATCAAGGCGTACCGAGGGACGCGGGCGTTACCGTCATGTTTTAGGGTTAGCTTATGAATGACGCTTTCGATGCCTCACTCGTCGCCCGTTATGGGGAATCGGCGCCGCGTTATACCTCGTACCCCCCGGCGACGCAATTCCATAGCCAGTTCGGTCCCCATGACCTGGGCCGTACGCTCGCGGCCCGACCGGCGGATCGCCCGTGGTCGCTCTATGTGCACGTCCCGTTCTGCGAGTCCGTATGCTATTACTGCGCCTGCAACAAGACGATAACGAAGCACCACGACCGCGCCGGACCTTATGTGGCGCGCGTCGCCCGGGAGCTCGCGTTGTTGTCGCCCTGGCTCGGCGCGCGCCCACCCCTGGATCAGCTCCACTGGGGCGGCGGGACGCCCACCTTTCTGAGCCACGACGAGATGCATGCCCTCATGTGTGCGATAGCCGAGCGCTTCGCGCTGCGCGCCGATGATGGCGGCGAGTATTCGATCGAGATCGATCCGCGCCATGCCTCGGATGCCACGCTCGCGCTGCTACGCTCCCTCGGATTCAACCGTCTGAGTCTTGGGGTCCAGGATTTCGACCCCGCCGTGCAGCGCGCCATCAACCGCGAGCAGTCCTTCGCGCTGGTGCGCCATGTCGCACAGACCGCGCGCGCCCTGGGGTTTCGCTCCTTGAGCGTCGACCTCATCTATGGCCTGCCGCGCCAGACCCGCGACAGCTTCGCGCTCACACTCGACCGTCTCCTCGAGATCGCTCCGGACCGCGTGTCGCTCTTCAACTACGCGCATCTCCCGGAACGCTTCAAACCGCAGCGCCGCATCGCGGCCGCCGAGCTCCCTGACGGCCTGACCAAGATCGCCATCCTGAGCGGCACTGCCGAGGCATTGGCCGGCGCCGGCTACGTCTATATCGGGCTCGACCACTTCGCCAAGGCCGACGACGAGCTTGCGCAGGCCCAGCGCGACCGCACCCTGGCGCGCAATTTCCAGGGATATTCGACGCGCGGGCACCTCGATGTCCTGGGGGTGGGGGCCTCGGCCGTCAGCCGCATAGGCGCGATCTACAGCCAGAATGCCTGGGACTTGAAGGAATACGAGGTTCTCATCGATCAAGGGACGCTGCCCGTGCGCCGCGGATTCGAATTGAGTGCCGATGACGAGCTACGTCGCGAGGTGATCAACGATCTCTTGTGTCACATGGAGTGCGACGTGGCGGCTGTCGAGGCCCGTCACGGACTGCGCTTCGCCACCTATTTCGCCTCCGAACTGGCGCACCTCGAGCCCTTCATCCATGACGGCCTGGTGGAGATAGATGACCGCAAGATTGCCGTGACCGCGCGCGGCCAGATGCTGGTGCGCGCGGTGTGCGCGGTCTTCGACCGCTACCTGCTCATCGCCGATCGCCGGCGGTTTTCCCGCGTCGTCTAAGAGAGATATCCATGCCGCGCCCCATGCCCCTTCCGCTCCTGATCCTGGCGGTGTTCACAACCGGCGTGTCCGCCCGGGTGCTCACCGGCCGGCAGGTCTTCGATCAGACATGCCACACCTGTCATGCCCGCGGTATCGCCGGTGCGCCCCAGTTCGGCAATCGCGGTGCCTGGCGCAAGCACCTGGCGAAGGGCATGAAGGTCCTGTACGAGCACGCCATTCACGGCTATTACGGCTACAGCTTCATGCCCCCCAAGGGCGGCGACGAATCCCTGACCGATAGTGAGGTGCGCGCCGCGGTCCGCTACATGGTGGCGGCGGTCCGGCCCCACGGATTGGCCCTTGATCCGCATCAATGAATGGCTAGGTCATCGGACTAAGCTCGTATCATGACGTCCGTAATCGCATCGTGCCTACCGAAACTGAATCTTAGAGGCCGTTCCCTGTTGCCCATCTTCCAGGGGGGCATGGGGGTGGCCATCTCCGCCCATAAGCTCGCCTCCGCGGTGGCGCGCGAGGGCGCGGTCGGCACGATCGCAAGCGTTGATCTGCGGCATCTGCATCCGGATATCATGAGCCGCCTACGCCGCTGCCGGGATACGCACACGATGCTCGATGGCAATCTCGAGGCCCTGGATCGCGAGGTCAAGGCGGCGCGCGCCATTGCCGGGCCCGCGGCCTTCATTGCGGTCAATGTCATGCGCGCACTCAACCACTATGCCGATTTCGTCCGCCAGGCCTGTGTCAGCGGGGCCAACGCTATCGTGATGGGGGCCGGATTGCCGCTCGATCTCCCGGAGCTGACTCAGGGGCACGACGTGGCCCTGATCCCCATCCTCTCCGAGGAGCGTGGCATTGAGGTCCTGTTGCGTAAGTGGATGCGCAAGGGCCGACTCCCCGATGCGGTCATCATAGAGCACCCCGGCCACGCCGGCGGTCACCTTGGCGCCCCGCGATTGGCCGATGTCGACTCCCCGCGCTTCGACTTCCGTCATGTCCTGAAGGAGGCCTTGGCGCTGTTCAAGAAGCTCGGTGTGGCCGCTGAACGGATCCCGCTCATTCCGGCGGGGGGCATCGGCTCGTTCCGCGCCATTCGCGACCTGTTCGATCATGGCGCCTCGGGGGTGCAACTGGGTACGGCGTTTGCGGTGACCGAGGAGTGCGATGCGCACCCGAACTTCAAGCGCGTGTTGGCCGAGGCCCGTGGCGAGGACATCGTCACCTTCATGAGCGCCGCCGGCCTGCCGGCGCGCGCGGTGCTTACCCCCTGGCTCAAGCGCTATCTGGCGCGTGAAACCGTCCTAAAGGCCCGCGCCACGGATCGCTGTGGAGGGTGTGCGAGCCGACTGGAGTGCCTGAGTCATTGTGGCTTCAAGGACGGCAACCCCGAGGCCGGGCAGTTCTGTATTGAGACCCAGCTGGCGGCGGCCGCCAAGGGCAACGTCGAGCAGGGGCTATTTTTTCGGGGGGGCGCGCCCTTGCCTTTTGGCCGCGAGATCCGTCCGGTCCGCGACCTCCTCGAGTATCTCCTGACGGGCGTGGCGCCGTCCCATGCGCCACGCCCGGCCGTCTCCCTTATCGCCTGAGGCGTCCTATGTCGTGCTGCTACGTCCTTGATCTGCGTCTGACGCCACAAGGCGTGCCGGTATCCACGTACGCCTACTCGGTCCTGCGCGAGATGGGGCCCGGGGAATCTCTGCGCATCTGGAGCCCCGAGGATCCGACCCTGCTCATGGCCCAGCTCCAGAATCACATGCGCCATACGCTCGTCTGGCACGCCGTCACCGATGGCCAGGGTTACCTGGTGACCCTGCACACCCGCGGGCCCGACGAGGCGCTCACGCTCACCGACACCCTGCGACGCGATCATGACGACATGGATGCCCGTCTCGTCCGTGCGCTGTCCCTGGTCAATGGCGGGCACTGGCGCGAGGCGGTCTCGGAGGTCACGGCCTTCGATCACGCCCTGCGTGCCCACATCCTCATCGAAAACGATCTCCTCGCGCCCCTTGCCGTCCGCGACGCCGGGGAACCGACGGCGCTCATGCGCCGCGAGCACGACGACATCCTGATCCAGCTGGATGCCATCCAGGAGGTGTGTGCGTCCCCCGAGGAGTCTTGCGCCGACCTGGACACGTGGCTTGGCCTCCTTGCCGCGAGCCTCAATAAGCACGAGTTCCGGGAAGAGACGCTCTTGTTCGGTGCCTGGGAACGGGCCGCGAGTATCGGGCGCGGGACGCTCCTAAACGAGGTTCGCCAGCGCCTGTCGTCCCGCGCTCCCTGAGCGCCCTCCGAGCTCTATGGGCCTATGCGGCGCGCACGGGCGTGAGCCCGATATAAAATAACACCGCGCAGTATTGCGCAATGCTCCCGCCTAGAACGAATAGATGCCAGATCTCGTGGGCCAATGGCCATTTCTCGTCGAACAGAAAAAATATCGCCCCCACTGTGTACAGAAGTCCGCCCGCGGCAAGCCACGCAAAGCCGGCCGGGGGCAGGTGGCGCATGAGGGGTTGCAGGGCGATGACGATCAGCCACCCCATGACGCCATAGAAAATCATCGACAGTCGCCGGGATCTCTGGGGGATGAATTCCTGGACGATGCCGAGGACTGCAAGACCCCACAGGACCCCGAACAAGGACCAGCCCCACGGCCCACGCAAAGGCCCCAGGACGAACGGGGTATAGGTCCCGGCGATCAAAAGATAGATGGCGACATGGTCAAGGCGCTTGAACACCGCCCGCGCCCGGCCCGTAAGACCGTGGTAGAGACCCGACATGGCGTACAGGAATATGAGGGTAAGACCATAGATGCTGAAGCTTACGATCCGCCAGGGATCCGCGCGCAGGGCCGCGAATACGA
>JAJZZU010000139.1 GCA_021797365.1 Pseudomonadota bacterium
ACCTCGCGCCCGATAGATGTCCGGGGTCGCGAGCGCCCCGACCGTGCCGCCCGCATCGATCCCGTAGGGCTCTCGTCCCGGCTCATGAATGAGCCAGAAGCCGTCACCCCCAAGCCCCGTCATGTGCGGGTAGACGACCGCTATCACGGCCGCCGCCGCCACCATGGCCTCTATGGCGCCTCCGCCGTCTTTCAGCACCCGCGCCGCCGCCTGTGCGGCCGCGGCGTGTGGCGCCACCGCCACTGCCCGCGCGCCTCCGCCCTCAGACATCACCCATCCCCCAACCGAAGCCGCCCGGCCTCAACCCTACCATGGTCGAGGCGTAACCGGGCAAGGACCGGGTGCCGGCCGCCCCAGGGCATCCTGGTCTTCGCGGCGGCAACGATCGACACATGAACCGCCCCTTAGCCGCTCCCGCCCCACGCGCCAGGACCCGCACGACAGTCCCCCACAGCCTCACAGAGCTATCGTGCGCGGTCCCGCCCGGGTAAGCCCGGCGGTACGGCCTCGGTCTTGCATCGCGAGGGGCCGGGAGGAAAGGACGGCCGCGTGTGATCCTTGCAAATTGCAACCTTGTGTATTAATAATACGAGTATGATAGTCCGTCGTATCAAAACACAGGTTGTGGAGGCGCTGGAGCGCCAAGCGGCCGTCGCCTTGATCGGCCCCCGGCAGGTCGGCAAGACCACTCTCGCGCAAGACATTGCCGAGGAGCGCGACGCGCTCTATCTTGATCTCGAGAACCCGGACGACCGCGCTAAATTGTCAAACCCGGGGCTTTTTCTAAAACACTACGAGGATCGGCTCGTCGTGCTCGATGAGATTCATCGGACGCCGGAGCTGTTCCAATCCTTGCGCGGGATCATCGACCAGGGCCGCCGGAAAGGTCGCCGGACGGGGCGCTTCCTGGTTCTGGGCTCGGCCTCCATGGACCTGCTGCGCCAGTCCGGCGAGAGCCTCGCCGGCCGCATCGAATATGTCGACATGCAACCTCTTGATGTCACCGAGGTGGGCGGTGGCGAGGGGGTCTACGACCGGCTTTGGGTGCGTGGCGGCTTCCCAGACAGCTTCCTTGCCGGAAACGACCAGGACAGCCTCAAGCGGCGCACGAGCTTCATCCGGACTTATCTCGAACGCGACATCCCGCAACTCGGCCCGCGGATCCCCGCCGAAACCTTGCGACGCCTGTGGACGATGCTGGCGCACATGCAGGGCGCCCCGGTGAACGCCTCACAATTGGCCGCAGGGCTCTCCGTCAGTGCGCCAACCGTCAACAAATACATCGATCTCCTGGTGGATCTCCTGCTCGTCCGGCGCCTGCCGCCCTTGTTTCTGAATATCGGCAAGCGCCTCATGAAATCACCCAGGATCTATGTCCGCGACAGCGGCCTCGTGCATGCGCTCCTTGGGATCGGAGACTACGACGCCTTGGCCGGCCATCCCGTGGTCGGGGCCAGCTGGGAAGGTTTCGTGATCGAGAATCTGCTGTCCGTTGCGCCGGACGGTACCCAGGCAAGCTTCTTCCGAACCTCGGCTGGCGCGGAGATGGACCTCGTACTCGACCTGCCGGGACGCACCGGGCGCTGGGCCATCGAGATCAAGCGCTCAGTGTCAGCCAAGCCCACCAAGGGATTCTATCAGGCCTGCGAAGACCTCGGACCGGCCAAGGCCTTTGTGATCCATGCCGGTACCGAGCGCTATCCATTGTCGAAGGACGCGCACGCCATGGGCGTGCTCGAAATGGCGCAGACACTTCTGCAGCTGGCTTAAGCGACACGCTGAAGAACTTTGGCGCGCGCCCCCGCGCGCACGCTTTGTGGTGAGCACCATCGAAGGGGCTCGTGGCGTGACCGCTATCGACCCCCCACCATCGTGATGGCTCGCCTAAGGGGCTGTTATCGGCGCGTGAACTCATCCGCTCCGTACCCCTGCCTGCGCTGCCAACCCCTCCAGGGCCTTGCGACGCAAGGCATCAGTGCGATTCTTGCAGGCGATCATACCCTGGTCGCGGACGCGACAGTGGGGGCCGATCCTGGGACACGGAATGCCCCTCTCCCGCGGTTGACGATGAAGGGGCGCGAGATATTGATAACACAAGCCGCCGCCTGGGTCGGAAGCTTTGCGTGGATCGGAATGATCGACACGGCGCAGCCCTGATCGATCGCGGTCAGGACCTCCGGGAGCGACCGCTACGCCGAGGTCGGTATGCGCACCACCCCTTGTCGTCATGGACGTCGATCTGCGGGGATTCGGCGCGGGTCTTGGTGCAGTCGACAGCACGGCCCGATCCCCGGGCAAGCGCGATGTCTTCCTTGGAGGACCGTGTTCTCGAGATAGCGGGAGGACTCAGGGAGTCCTCCCTGGCGGGTGAAATTCGGTCTGAGGCCACCCCCAATGAAACGCTGAAGCCGCAATATAGACTGGCCGCGGTGCACGGATGCCGACCGACAATGGGGCCCGATGATATCGGAGGATCCGACATTAAGGGCTGTGCGCGAGGACCCAAAGCCTGAAGTCATCCCAAAGAACGGGGGTTCGGGAAGGCAAGCAACTGATTCCAGGAATTGTGGAAAGCTTGGTGGTCCGCAACAGCTGTTGTATGCCATAGAGAGGGGGGATTATGATGCTTCCTGTAAAATTCACTTGTTACCGCAAGTCGCATGTCGATTCGCGAGCCCAGAAGCATCGCGACCCCCGTCGCAGGGCCGGGCTGCGCCCGGCCCCGATTTGGGTGCCGGACACACGCAGGCCAGACCTTGCGGAGGAATGCCGCCGTCAGCACCCTCTTACCGCACAAGCGGACATGGCGGACGCGGATTGACCGCACTTCGTGGATGAGGCGCTGGCCGACAGGGATGGCGGGAGGGGATGATGCGTGGGGATTTTGTGACCGTCGCCATGCCAGGTGACTTCGGAAAACCACGGCCCGCCATGATCATTCCGGTCGACCCATTCGGCGGACACGCGACCGTACCCATTTTGCCCGTGATGAGCGCGCTCGTTGCGGCCCCACCGCTGCGCGTCACCGTCCAGCCGAGCGCAGAAAACCGTTTGCGGACACCACGCCAAGCGATGGCGGACAACACGATCGCCGTGAAGCGGGACAACATAGAACCGGTCTTCGGGCGCATTCCTGCCGAAACCATGGTCGAGAGTAAGCGGCGCCTGGCGGTCTTTTTGGGTATTGCCACGTGATCCATTTATGGCGCGGCATGCCTCGGCCCGTGGGCATCGCTCTTAGCTTCCCACCCGGCACCGCGCTTACGGGGTCATAAGGCCCCCACAAACAGCCATCAACCCACCCCTTCCTCGCCCGCTGTGCGGCGCGGGGCCTCTTCGGCCGAGATGCCCTGGCACGTATAGCTGAAGATCGACCAGAGTCTTGTGCGCGACTTGGCGGGCGACCCCAAAGATTACGCCATTGTCGCGGGTATTGCGCATATCGCCCATCTGCCGGGGTCGCGCGTCATCGGAGAAGGCGCGGAGCAGCCCTTGCCGTGCCTCGCCATCTCTTATCCTGCCCAGGCACCCCGAGTCGCTTGTGGGTCGGCGTGCTTATGCTGCGCCGGCCGTCCTCAAACATCAGCCCGGCGCGCTCGTGGTGCCGCTTGCCTGGGCGCCTCCGGCAGGCACGCTTACGTGCGTCGCCGGCATCAGCATGGTGCGCCGGTAGAGACCATGGAACATCCACGCACTAAGCCCTACGGCAAGGATAAAGAGCGGGATGAACAGGATCAGCGCCACCGTGTGCCAGATCTGCGTCTCGGAGATGTTCAGATGCAGGAGCAAGACGCACTGGACGAGCGCCGCGAGCCCTGCCACCAACGAGATCGCGATACCAATGTCCATGGGCGCGAGCGTATGCTCGCGGACGATCCAAAGCGACAGACCCATCAAGGCAAGCCCCGCCAGATAGGCGACGATATAGCCGCCGCCCGCGAGCTGGACCTCCGGGTGCTGCCATGCGTTATCCGTGGTATGCGTCATACGATCGCGCCTCGCAGGTAGAGAAAAGTGAACATGAAGACCCACATGACGGCCTGGAAGTGCCAGAAGAGCCGCAGGTTCAGCAGCCGGTAGACGACCTTCTCGCTAAGCCCCGCGAACGCCACCTGGACGAGCATCACGAGCATCCAGGCGATGCCCACCACCACATGCAGGCCATGATAGAACACGAGCGTAAAGAACGCCGACAGATAGCCGCTGCGCTCGGGCGTGGCGCCCATGCGGAATAGATGCAGGATCTCGTGGATATCGACCGACAGGAAACCAAGCGCGATCAAGAGCGCCGCCGCAATCCCGAGCATCACCCCGCCACGATGGCCTCTCTTCAGGGCAATCATGGCAAAACCATAGGCGAGCACGCTCGAAAAGAGCCACACCGTCTCCTTGAAGGCGACCCCCGGATGCGCCACGGTCGCAGCCCACGGACCGCCGGCGGCGTTGACCGCATGCCCGAGGACCGTATAGGCCACAAACAGCGCCGCAAACATCATGGCGTCGCTCAACATATACAGCCAGAACCCCAGGGTTCGCGTCGCTATGGCGTCGTGCCCGTGACCCGACGACCACATCGGACTTTTCTTGGCATCCAGCGTCTCACTTGTCGCTGTGCTCATCAGTTGTTCTCCCGTAATTCGCTATCGTGATCTCACAGAGCGCGGCGCAGAGCCACCCGCCCCGCGCGGCGGCCACGCGCTTAAAGCGTGTGCCGCGCCTCATTATTTACAAGCCCTCGCGAAACGCCGGCACACCACCTATCACATCATCGGTTACCGGGCGTCCGCTCGGGACATCGCGGATGGCGCGCTCCATGCGCTCGACGTCCTTGGCGGCGATGGTGTAGTCGGTATCGCGATCGAAGGACCGGATGACGATGAGCGCTATGACCGCCGCGGTGCAGACCTCGGCCAGCCACCACATGCGCCACACGAGACCGAAGGCCAGACCTAAGGACAAAATGCCGAGCCACAGCGGGATCGCGGTGTTGCGCGGCATGTGGATGTCCTCGTAGTGCTCCGGGCGTACGGTATCGACCCCATGCTCCACGCGCCACGCGCGCTCGTCACGGGCGTGCACCTCGGGGGTCACCGCGAAGTTGTAGAAGGGCACCGGTGAATGCGTCATCCACTCGAGACTGCGCGACGTCTCCCAGGCATCGAGGCCGGCGCGGTTCTTCGCGCGGTCGCGGAAGCTCACATAGAGCTGGGCGAGGAGCGCCACCACCGACAATACGTAGATCCCGATCCCCACCACCTCGACATCGAGCAACGGCCCCCACTGCGGGAAGGCGATGTAATCGAGGCGCCGGGTCATGCCCATGAAACCCAGCGTGAACATGGGGATGAAGACCACGGCGGTGCCGGCGGTGAACAACCAGAAGAACATCTTCCCGAAGCGCTGCTCGAGGCGGAACCCGAAGACCTTCGGGAACCAGTAGTTCACGCCACCGAATATGGCATAGACGATGAGCAACAGCATCATATGGAAGTGCGCGACCACGAACACGCTGTTATGGACCATGTAGTCGTTGGTCGCGAACGCGTTCATCATGCCGGTCAATCCGCCCACGAGCAGAAGGAACAGGGCCGCCGAGGCCCACATCATGGGCAGTTCGAAGCGCAGGCGCCCGCGGAACATCGTGAACGCCCAATTGAAGACCTTGACGCCGGTCGGGATGCCAACCGCCATGGTGGTGATGCTGAAGAACGCGTTGACCGCCGGCGCCGAGGCCATGGTGAAGAAGTGATGCAGCCACACCCCCCAGGCCACCCCGGCGATGCCAAGCGATGCCAGCACCATGCCCATGTAGCCAAAGAGCGGCTTTTCGGAAAAGGTCGGGATGATCTCCGAGATCATGCCAAACGCCGGCAGGATCACGAAATACACCTCCGGATGGCCCCATATCCAGAAGAGGTCGTTATAGAGCATCAGGTTGCCGCCCAGGCCGGCGGTATAGAAATGCGTGCCGACATAACGATCGAGGGCCAGCAGCGCGAGCGTCACGGAAAGCACCGGGAAGGTCGTGAGGCTGATCAGGTTGGCGCTCAAGGAGGCCCATGTGAAGATCGGCAGCCGTCCCCAGGTCATGCCCGGGGCACGCATCTTGACGATGGTGGCGAGCAGATTGATGCCGCCCAGGGTCGTACCGATGCTGCTCAGCTGAAACGCCCACATCCAGTAGTCGACGCCGACCCCGGGGCTGTAGGGGAGCTCCATCACCGGCATGATCCCGAACCATCCGGCATGCGCGAAATTGCCGACGAACAGCGACACCATCACCAACGCCGCGCCGGCGGCGGTGAGCCACAGGGACACCGCGTTCAGGTAAGGGTAGGCCATGTCACGGGCGCCGATCTGCAGGGGCACCAGGATGTTCATGATGCCGACCAGAAGCGGGGTCGCGGCGAACAGGATCATGATGGTCCCGTGCGCGGTGTAGATCTGACCGAAATGATAGGGCGTGAGATAGCCGTGCAGCGAGTGCAGGTAGCCCGGCGAATGCGGTCCCACCGCCAAGGCCTGCTGGGTGCGCATCATGACTGCGTCTATGAAGCCGCGGAACAGCATCACAAGGCCGATCAGGATATACATGATGCCGATCTTCTTGTGATCGACCGAGGTCAGCCAGTCCCGCCACAGCGTGCGCCACACCCCGAAATAGGTGGCAAGCCCGATCAGCGCGACCGCAAGCAGCGTCGCGAACAGGAAGGTCCCGACGAGGATGGGGTTTTTGTAAGGTATCTCGCTTAACGCCAAGCGGCCCAAGAGCGGGCTCCACGGCCCATCGATATGCACTAGCATGAACGATTCCTCTCCTTAATCTGGGTTGTGGGCGTCACGACGGGCCTGCCGGCGCAGATAGCCCGTCATGTTCTCGGTCATGGCCATCGGCGTCGGGTAGGTCTTGCCGGCCATGGTCTCGG
>JAJZZU010000140.1 GCA_021797365.1 Pseudomonadota bacterium
TTGTTGGGTGTGCGCCTGGCGATCTTAGTAGAAACGGTGTGTTGCTTGCCAGTTGGATTGCCACACAGTTAGGAGACATGATTGCCGTGAGCAGCAACACGCATCTCCATCTCCTCGAATTCGTTGATCGCAGGGCCCTGCCTACGGAATTGAAGAAGCTTCTGCGAATAACAAAAGGGCGAGTCGGCATCGGTCGGCCGGACCCGACTCAACAGGCTGAGGAGGAACTGACAGCATACTTTTCCGGGCGCCATTCGACCTTTGCAACGCGTCTGGCCCTGATTGGTAGTGCGTTCAGTCGACAGGTGTGGGGGGAGCTGCGTCGTATCCCGGTGGGAGAGACCAGAAGCTATACGGAGCTCGCCCACCGCGTAGGAAAGCCTGCCGCGGTACGGGCCGTGGCGCGCGCAAATGGCGCCAATCAGATCGCATTGATGATTCCGTGTCATCGTGTTATCGGAGCCGATGGATCTCTGACGGGATACGAGGGTGGGCTTTAGCGAAAACAGCGCTTGATCGAAATCGAACAACAGTACAAGCCACCAAACAACTGACTCAGAAAAATGGAGCCTGCCATTCAAGGAGTGGCGCGTCCGCGGCGACCCCGTCGTGTTGTACGCTGTTTGGGACTCCGGCGGCGCAAAGGCCCTTACGGACGTTGCGACGAAAGCGAGCCTACAAGGAACCGGGGCGTGGTGGCAGCCATGATTATTCTGATGGAGAAGATCCCGATGGAATTGGCATTGACGACCATAGAGCGAATGGCCCTTACTTAAGCCGCAGCGACATGAGCGCGCGGGGTTAAGCGTTTGAAAGTTATGAGGTAGGTTGACCGGGATTGGTACGATGTCTGTTACCAGGCATCCACCGGACCAACCCCGAGGCCAATCTTTGAGAGAGCGTAATGTCAAGTTTCATCCCCAGCAACATCGACAGCAGGTGAGCCGACGCGCGCGGCGGGTCGATGCGGTCGGCTTTTCCCATCTCCTGACCGGCCCTGAGTGGCTCGCAGTGACGGAGGCGCATCGGCCGGAACATCGTGAGCGGCTGTACCCGCCGACGGTGGCGTTGTCGATGTCCCTGCGTCAGGCGCTGGAGGCCGATGGCTCGTGCCAGAAGGCGGTCAACGGCTGGGCGGCGCAACGTCGCACGGAGGGCTTGGGCGTCCAGAGCGTGCGAACAGGCGCCTACGGCAAGGCGCGGGAGCGGGAGCGCTTGCCCGTCTCGATGGTGACCGGCCTGACGCACGCCGTCGGGGAACTCATCAGCGCGCGGGCGAAGGCGGGTGGGCGCTGGCGCGGACGGCACGTGAAGCTCGTAGACGGCACCGGGATCTCGATGCCCGATACGCCGGAGAACCAGGACTGCTATCCGCAGCCGAGCAGCCAGGCCACGGGGGTCGGCTGTCCGTTGGCGCGCGTCGTGGGGGTGATTGGTCTCGCGACCGGTGCTGTGATCGATGGGCGATCGGCCCGCAGGCCGGCAAAGGCCACAGCGAGTGGGGGCTTTTGCGCACGCTCGCTGCGGCCTTCTCCCCGGGCGATGTAATGCTCGCCGATGCGCTCTACTGCCACGACTTCTTGGTCGCGACCCTGCTGGCAGCCGGTGTGGACGTGCTGTTTGAACAGAACGGTGCGCGCCATACGGACTTTCGGCGGGGCGTCTCGCTTGGGGCCCGCGACCCCCTCGTGCGCTGGACGAAATCGAAGACCCGGCCCGAGTGGATGAGCGCAGAGCAATACGCGGAATTTCCCGACGCATTGACGGTACGGGAGGTCATGGTGGACGGCCCAATCCTGGTCACTACGCTGGTGAACCACCGCAACGTCAGAAAAGGCGCCCTCGACCGGTTGTACGCGCAACGCTGGAACGTGGAGCTGGACCTTCGCAACATCTTAGTTTTGGGCATTATTCCCGGGAGGGCAAATTCACCCTGTGCCGAGACACGAGTGCCGTTGGTTTTCTCGCGGCCATGTGGCAATATAGACCAGATTAGACCTGTTTTGTGAAGGGGGCCGCCATGGAAATCAGTGCTTATGAAGCTAAAACGACACTCCCCGCCTTGCTGAAGAGGGTCATAGCCGGGGAAACCATCACTATTACCAAATATGGTACCCCTGTGGCACGGATTACCCCTATGACCACCACGGCAGGGCATGATCAAGAAGCCGCCATAGAGGCCCTCCAACACTTTGCGCGGGGCTGCACGACTGGAGGGGCGGGTGTCCGTGCGATGATTGAAGAAGGCCGAAGATGAGCGTTTTTGTGCTTGACGCATCCGTGACGCTGGCATGGTTTTTTGAGGATGAAGTTTCTGCCTATACCGGAGCGGTGCTGGAAAGCCTGCGTCGCCATCAAGCGCAGGTTCCTGGCATATGGCCTTTGGAGATTGCTAACGTGCTGCTGGTTGGCGAGCGCCGCGGGCGATGTTCGGAGGCGCGGAGTTCCCGGTTTCTGAGTTTGTTATCCGCGCTACCGATTCGGCTGACGGGCGCTGTGGATATATCTATCTCGGCCGATTTGCTGTCGCTGGCCAGGGGGCATGATCTGAGTGCCTATGATGCCGATTATCTGCGCTTGGCGATCGACAGCGGAATACCGATTGCGACGCAAGATCGAAAACTGGTCAAAGCCGCATCGGAATGCGGTGTGGAACTCTGGCCAGTATGACAGGCTCGTCCATGAATCATTTCCGCCAACCTCAAACCGCGTGATTCAGCAAGAAGCCTGATCCGCTTTAACGGATCGTCATGCCCGGCCGCGCGCCCTCGCCGGGCTCGAGGACCACGAGACCGTCGCGGTCGGATGCCGCCAGGACCATGCCCTCGGACACGCCAAAGCGCATCTTGCGGGGCTTGAGATTGGCCACGCACACCACCAGGCGGCCCACCAGGTCGGCGGGCGCATAGGCGTGGCGGATGCCGGCAAACACCGTGCGCGTGCGGCCTTCGTTCAGGTCCAGGGAGAGCTTGAGGAGTTTGTCGGCGCCTTCCACATAGTCCGCCGCCACGACGCGCGCGACGCGCAGGTCGATGCGTGCGAAATCTTCGGCGGATAGGGTGCCGGTGGTCGCCGCGTCTTCCACGGCGGGCGCCGCGGCCTTGCCCACTGCTGTTGTCGATGAGGTGTTCGGCGCTGCGTCCGCGCCCTGCGTGTCACCGATCAGGGGCGCGAGGTCGGTCGGCTCGATGCGGCGCATGAGGTGCGAGTAGGGTGCTATCGTGTGGGACAGGCGCGGGATCTTGATGCTCTCGAAATTGAGTTCGGGCCCGCCAAGCCAGGCCTCGACCCGGATCGCGGTCTGCGGGAGGATGGGTTTCAGGTAGGCGATGAGGACGCAGAACAGGTTCATGGTCTGGGTGCAGATCGCCTGTAACTCAGTGCGGCGCTGCGGTGTGCGCGCGATCTCCCAGGGCCGGGCTTCATCCACATAGCGGTTCGCGCGGTCGGCCAAGTCCATGATGGTCTTTACGACGCGGCTGTATTCGCAGGCCTCGTAGCAGGCCTCCACGGTCTCGCCGGCCTTCAGGAACCCGGCATAAAGCGGTGCGTCCGGCAGGGTGTCACCCAGAGTGTTGTCGAGGTGCTTGGCGAGCAGCTGCGCCGAGCGGCTGGCGATATTGACGAGTTTGCCGACGAGGTCGGCATTGATGCGCGCGCGAAAGTCATCGAGGTTGAGGTCGATGTCCTCGATGCCGCTGTTGAGCTTGGCGGCAAAGTAGTAGCGCAGATATTCGGCCGGCAGGGTGTCGAGGTAGCGGCGCGCGGTGATGAAGGTCCCGCGCGACTTCGACATCTTCTTGCCGTTTACCGTGAGAAAGCCATGCACGTGGATGGCCTTCGGCCGCGCGAAATCGGCGGCCTCGAGCATGGCCGGCCAGAACAGGCCGTGGAAATTCAGGATATCCTTGCCGATGAAGTGGTGGATCTCATAGTGCGACCATTGTGTCCGGACGTCGTCGACGGCAAGCGCGCGATCTTCGAGCCGCGAGCGCAGTTGCCAGAAGGTCGCGATGTAGCCGACCGGCGCATCCAGCCAGACATAGAAATACTTGCCGGGCGCCCCCGGGATCTCGAACCCGAAGTAGGGGGCGTCGCGACTGATGTCCCAGTCGGTGAGGCCCTCGTTCAACCATTCGGCGAGTTTGTGGCCCGCCTCCCGCGGCAGGGCGTCGCTCGCCGTGAAGGCCTTCAGATCGTCGGCGAAATCGCCGAGCTTGAAGAAGTAATGTTCGGAGCTCTTGGTGACAGGCGTCGCCCCGCTCAAGGCCGAGACCGGATTGATGAGATCGGTCGGTGCATAGGTCGCGCCGCAGGCCTCGCAGGAATCCCCGTATTGATCGGCGGCGTGGCAGCGTGGGCATTCGCCGCGGATGAAGCGGTCCGGCAGGAACAGCCGTTTGACCGGGTCGAAGGCCTGTTCAATGGCGCGCACGGCGATATGACCGCCGGCCTGGAGCTTCCCATAGAAGTGCTCGGAAAGGATACGGTTCTCGTCGCTGTGAGTAGAGCCGAAGCGGTCGAAGGAGATGCCGAAGTCGGTGAAGTCACGTACATGTTCTGCGGCCACGCGGGCGATGAGCTGCTCGGGGGAGATGCCCTCGGCCTGCGCCTTGAGCATGATCGCCGTACCGTGGGTGTCGTCGGCGCACAAGTAATGACAAGCCCGGCCGCGCAGGCGCTGATAGCGGACGTAGATATCGGTCTGGATGTATTCGACCAGGTGGCCGATATGGATGGACCCGTTGGCGTACGGCAAGGCGCTCGTCACCAGGATCTTGCGGTCGTTCGACATGCGATTTCCCCAGAGGAAAGCGAAACGGTAACAGGTTGGAGGGGTGTGGCCAAGTTCGGCGCGCCCCCGGACCGGGGGACGGCCCGCCGGTGTTGCCTTTGGGCCTGCGGCCGGTTTCGGTTTTGGTCGACAAGGTGTAGGATGCTGGGGCTAAACCTAGGAATTCGGTAAGGCTTTCGAGGAGCACGACAGATGGCGGAAATCTCCCAGCTTCAGGTGGAAACGGCCCTGAAAGAGGTCATAGATCCCTATTTGGAGCAGGACCTCGTAACGGCAAAGGCCGTCAAGGGGATTGTCGTCGACGGTGACACGGTGTCGGTCGATATCGTCCTCGGCTATCCGGCGAAGGGCGTGAAGGAGGCCCTGGCCGGCCGTTTGCGTGAAAAAGTCTTGGCGATCAAGGGGGTGAAGGCGGCGCATGTGACGGTCGATTCCCGGATCGTGACGCACGGCGTCCAGAAGGGGGTCAAACCCATACCCGGGGTCAAGAACATCATCGCCGTGGCGTCCGGCAAGGGCGGCGTCGGCAAGTCCACGACCGCCGTCAATCTCGCCCTGGCCTTATCGGCGGAGGGCGCGCGCGCCGGTATCCTGGACGCGGACATCTACGGGCCGAGTCAGCCGCGCATGCTCGGCTCGCGGGCCAAGCCCGAGTCCAAGGACGGGCGGCGTATGGAACCGGTCCCGAGCTATCACCTGCAGTCGATGTCCATAGGCTATCTGATCGATGAAGAGACGCCCATGATCTGGCGCGGACCGATGGTCACGCAGGCCCTCGAACAGCTGTTGCGCGACACCAACTGGCAGGATCTCGACTACCTGGTGGTCGATCTGCCCCCGGGCACCGGCGATATCCAGTTGACGCTCGCCCAAAAGGTGCCGGTGACGGGGGCCGTGATCGTCACCACTCCTCAGGACATTGCCCTGCTCGACGCCCGCAAGGGGCTGAAGATGTTCGAGAAGGTCGAGATCCCGGTGATCGGCATCATCGAAAACATGAGCACCCATATCTGCAGCCAATGCGGCCACGAGGAGCACATATTCGGGGCCGGTGGCGGGCTCAAGATGGCCGAGCAGTACGATGTCGATTTCCTCGGGGCCCTGCCGCTCGATCTGCGTATTCGCGCCGATACCGATGGCGGGCGACCGACGGTCGTGGCCGATCCCGAGGGCCGGGTTGCGCAGATCTACCGCGAGATCGCGCGACGGATTGCGGGGCGGTTGGCGTTGATGAAGAAGGACTTCTCGGGGGGCTTCCCCAATATCGTCATTCAAAATACCTGACGGCGTCGGGGTCCCGTGGGAGGGCCGGCGCAGTCCGGGCGAGGCATGAGCATAAAATCCGATAAATGGATCCGGCGCATGGCGCGGGATCACGGCATGATCGAGCCATTTGAGCCCGGTCAGGTCAAATCGCGCGCCGGCGAGCGCCTGGTCTCGTTTGGGACCTCGAGCTACGGCTACGATATCCGGTGTTCGAACGAGTTCAAGATCTTTACCAACATCAATTCCGCGATCGTCGATCCCAAGAACTTCGACGCCAATAGCTTCGTCGACTTCCGCGGCGAGGTCTGCATCATCCCGCCCAACTCCTTTGCCCTGGCGCGCACCGTCGAGTACTTCCGTATCCCGCGCAACGTACTCACGATCTGCCTTGGCAAGTGCGTGACCGGCGACACGCGCGTGCTCGATGCCGATAGCGGCGCCTATCGGCCGATCACCGAGTGGGGGGCGGCGCGGCGTACCGCCGCCCTGGGGCCCGAGGGGATGCGCAAGGCCCGGGTATCGGCATTCGCGGCCCACGGCGTGAAGCCGGTGTGGCGGCTTGTCACGCAAAGCGGTCTGTCGCTCACGGCTACCGCCCGCCACCCGCTGCTGACCCCCGGGGGCTGGGCGGCCCTTTGCGATCTTGCGGTCGGCGATGAGATCGCCGCCGCGGTCGCGGCGCCGTTTTTCGGGGTCGAGCCGCTCACCGCGCCCGAACGGCTCGGGCGGCTCGTGCGCGCACAGCTGCAGGCGGGCACGATGACCGCCATTCCGGATGCCATATTCCGCGCGCCACGATCCGATCTCGCGCGCTTTTTTGCGGCGGTCATGGA
>JAJZZU010000141.1 GCA_021797365.1 Pseudomonadota bacterium
CCCCGGCCCGGTCGTCCAGGATCTCCAGGAGATCGTTGCGATCAGGGGCGGTCAGCGGTTTCAGACCCCAATCGTCCAAGATGAGCAGATCGGTCTTGGCAAGCTGCGCGAGGCGCCGCGGGAAGCTTCCGTCCCCGTGGCTTACGCGCAATTCGTCGAAGAGCCGGGGCACGCGCAGATAGCGCACGGTGAGCCCCGATCGGCAGGCCTGGTGCCCGAGCGCGCAGGCAAACCAGGTCTTGCCGGTGCCGGTCGCCCCGGTCACGATCACCGCCTGGCCGTGACGAATCCAGTCGCAGGACGCAAGGCGCCCCACGAGCGCCCGGTCAAGGCCGCGGGACGCACCCGTGGCGAGGTCTTCGAGCGCGGCGTTGTGTTTCAGGCGGGCGAGCTGTAAGAGCCGTGTAAGCCGCCTCGTATCGCGGCTTAGGAGCTCGCGATCGAGCATAAGGCCCAGCCGCTCCTCGAAGCCCAGGGTCTGGGTGGCGGGTTGCGCCATCTGCTCCTCCAGGGCCTGGGCCATGCCGGTGAGCTTTAAGTGCTTCAGGGCGGTCAATGTCTGTTGCAGCAACATGCGATATCTCTCCTTCGGTCAGGGAATGGGTGAATGGGTCTGTAATCGTATGTGGTTAGGGTCCCATGGCGGCTCCTCTTCATCCTCTTGGTCGTCGGTATCACAAGGCATATCCCGTTACGGGAATCGTATGCACACTTCGAATTCTATTCATCCTATCCGTGATATGAATAATGCGATGCATCACGATATGGGAACGATCCAGGCATCGCCTGTCCTCTTTGTCTTCTCAGTGGTAGTAGTCGGGACCCCGCACGTTCTCGTGGGCGGGGCTTTCGGTCGTGGTATCGGACAGCGTCTCGGGGGGCAGCGGACGGGAGTCGAGTCCGTGGCTTAGGATCGAGAGCACGGTCGCGCGCGTGAGGCTCCCCAGGCGCACGGCATGCAGGCAACCGGCCTCGAGCCGCGCCGGGCCGTAGCGTCGGGCGAGATTCAAGAGCCCCAGACACGCCCGATAGCCCTGCTCCGGATGGGGCTTGTGGGTGAGCTGCCAATCGACCACCGCGCGGGTGGCAGGGCCGATGGACGCGCCCCAAGCCAAGAGCCGCTTTGGGCTCCACTCAAGATGCTTGCGATGGGCCTTGGGGAGATGCTCGGGGACCGTGGTATGGGCCCCGCGACGGGGACTGCGGATGTGGCTTGCCACCCGCACATTGCGGTGGCAGATCTCGATGGTCGTGGCGGTGATGCGCGCCTCCACACGCTCCCCGACCAGGGCGTGCGGGACCGAGTAGTAGTGGCGCTCGACCTCGACATGGGAATCGATATGGACGCGGGCCTGCTTCCAGATCGCATACTCGTAGGGGACCGCCGGCAAGGGCGTCAGCATCGGCCGATCGAGCCGCAGGAAGGCCTCTCGCCGGCTGCCGGGCAGCTTCTTGAAGGGCCGGCCGTTCAGGTCTCGGATGAGATCCTGGATGGTTGTATTGAGCTCGGCCAGGCTAAAGAACGTGTGCTTACGCAGCCGCGCCAGGATCCAGCGCTCGGCAATCAGCACCGCGCCTTCGACCTTGGCTTTATCCCGCGGTTTTAAGGGGCGTGCCGGGATAATAACGGTGGCGTAATGCTGGGCGAAGTCTTCGGCCGTGCGGTTCAAGACCGGCTCGTAGCGGCAGGCCTTGGTGACCGCGGACTTCAGGTTGTCGGCCACTATGATCTGCGTGGAGCCTTCGAAGAACGAGAACATGCGCGCATGGGAGCTAGTCCAGTCGGGCAGGCCCTGCGTCCAGGTGGCCTCGGCGTAGGTGTAGTTGGAGGCCCCCAGGACCGCCACGAAGACCTGCGCGGGGCGGACCTCGCCTGTGCGCCTATCGATGATCGGCACGGTGGGCCCGGCGTAGTCGGTAAAGCACTTCTCACCGGCGACATGGATCTGGCGCAGACTCCTCTTCAAGCGCCCCCGGAACGCCCGGTAGCGGGCGCAGAACTGCGAATAGCTGTAGGTCCGGCCGGTCTGCCCGTCCCGATACTCCTCCCATAGCAGCTGCAGGGTCATCCCCTTGCCCGGAAGCTCGGTATGCGCGGTGCCCCAATCGGGTTCGACGAAACGGCTGGGTGGGACGATCAGGGGCGCGGGAAAGAGCCGGGCCTGCAAGGCCGCGTCGTCCAGATCGGGGGCAAGCGGCCAGGTAACCTCCTGATCGCGCGCCGCCGCCAGGTACTTGCTGACCACCCCCTGGGACAACTGCAAGGCCCGGGCGATCTGGCGTTGACTCAAGCCCGCCTCATGGTGCAGGCGCAACATCTCACGAACGAAACGCATGGATAGACCCTCTGTCGGCATGTCCCCTCCGGACAAAAAGCCCAAGGATCAGCCCGTTAGAAGTGAAAATCCAGCGCTTCACGCCGTCGTTCTGGTCTCGTGATCACCGATTCTGGCGTATGGACCCCAAGTGATCACGATCGATCAGAATCCGTGATCACGATCAATCAGAATGGGTGATCACGAGAGGCCAGAAAACGCACTTCGCGGTCGTGGACGTTTTGTGGAATCTTTCTCGCTGAGGAGGCGGTCCACACGCGCCTGAGCAAGTCCGCCCGCGCCCGGATGGCCTCAATGGTCCCGGCCCGATCGGTCGGGAAGCCCCAGGGAGACATATCAATGCTGCCGCATGCGATATCGTATGCGTCGGGGTTTATCCAAGCGCCTATGAGAGGGTCCGCGAGAGCATACGGCAGGCCGGTAACGGACCCCACACCCCTCAGCAGATCGCCTCGCCAGTCCTGATAGCTCGCAACACGGTCCGCGTTCACTCTAGCCCCAGCCACCGCGCCAAGGCGTTGTCCACGCGCTGCAAGCTGCGGCCGTCCAGATGCCCAATGAGCGGCCCCACCTTGTCGTGGTAGATGGTAAAAGCTTATCGATTTGAATCTGTGAGGGAACGCGCAGGCCATTTTCCGACGTGGGCGCAATGTCCAGACGGAACAAGGGCGCATCGCGCAATGCGCTCGTGAGAAGGCAGACCGTAACCGTAGGATGCCCGGAAAAAGCATCGGCTTGCACGACGAGCGCCGGGCGAGGCTTCCCAAAATCGCCAGGGGCCGCCACGGTAACGATATCCCCGCGCCTCAGTCCCATGCCGCCATACGCTCGATAAACTCCGCGTCCTCGCGTTCTTGTGGGTCATTTTGCAGCGCCTCGCTTTGACGACGGGCCTCATGGCGCAGGATTGCCAACAGCCTCTCATAGTCGCCTAAAGGTAATACCACTGCCACTCGCTGGCCCGTTTCATCGGTGATAAATTGCAGACTGTGTGCCTTCATTGCTGCGCCTCCTTTGCCCTCATGATTGTCACAACGGTGTTTATTCCTCCACAGTACTTGGCCCAAGCTCCCATGAGCTCGCGTCTCCTCTCTATGAGGTCACCCCGTCTATAGGCGGCTTCCACGGCGTTTCCTATCGCGTGCGCCAAGGCCATCTCGACCACCTCGCCTTGAAAGTTCGTGGTTTCAGCGGCCCAGTCACGGAAGGTACTACGAAACCCATGCGCAACAATGTCGCCACGCCCCATGCGTCGCAACAGCATGAGCAGGCTCATGTTCGACAGTGGCTTACCGGCCCGGCCCGGAAAGACCCACTCGCTTTCCCTTGGTAGATCACGCAAGAGTGCAGCCGCTCGGTCACTCAAAGGGACGCGGTGTTCCCGCTTCGCCTTCATCCGACTGGACGGGACCGTCCAGACGAGCCTGTCTATTTCGCTCCATTTCGCCCCCAAGACTTCACCTGTCCGCGCCGCAGTCAGAATAGCGAACTCCAGCGCTCGTGCGGCGATGGCATCTTGGCTTCTCAAATCGGACATAAAGGCGGGGATATCGCGCCAGGGCAAGGCCGGGTGGTGGGTCACGCGCTCCGCTTTCGGGACTGCCGTCAAAATCTTGTCAAGGTGCCCCTTCCAACGCGCTGGGTTGTCACCCGCCCGTAACCCGCGAGCGAGGGCGGCATCCAACACGGCCTCGATGCGCTGTCTTACACGAATCGCGGTTTCGTGCTTCGTGGTCCAGATCGGCTTTAGCGCCAGCAGGACGTGGGTGGTAGTGATCTTCGCCACGTCCAGGCGGCCCAGGGCGGGATAAGCGAACATTTCCAGGCTGCGCGTCCATTGCCAAGCGTGCTTTTCATTGCGCCAGCCGTGCGCCTTCGCGGCTATCAGATCGGCGGCCACCTCCGCAAAGGTGGCGTTCTTTTCTCTCCGACGTTCCGCGAGGGGATCGCGCCCCGCGATAAGGTCACGGCGCAGATCCAATGCCTTGGCGCGGGCCTCCGCCAGCGTCACCGCGCTGACCGGCCCAAGGCCGAGTTCGTGAGCGCGTCCCGCTACCGAATACCGGAAAACCCAGAAGGCCCCACTCCGGACGCGGACATAGAGCCCCCGGTCTATCCGGTGGACCCCCGGCTTCCGGCAGAGCGCCGCGACGCCCAGGCTTGATATTTTCCGCATAAAATCTGTCCCACAATTTGTCCCACAAAATATATCCTGTTAGTGGCGAATTGTATAGAACGGCACAGAATTAGCACGACGGTAACTATCTGTTACATAACATAGTTTTAGTAACTGACCGGCACGATAGGGAACGCTAGTTTGGTGGACGCCGTCTCCACCACTCCTCAAAATCCCAACTTTTATCGGTTGGGCTTTTTTGCCTGCTTCCCCAATGCTGGTGCGGATTCCGGGTCTGGCCTCGCGAGCGCCGCCCCTCCGAACCCTGCGTTTCCGCCCGCGCCGACGCCTCTCGCTTCTTCGTTTTCTCTGGTGATCACGCGAGCGTTCTTGAGGTCACCTCCTTTGCTGGCGCGGGTTTGGAGGCGCTCGGTTGTGGTTGGCAACTCCTGTAGCAGGAGACACTTGCGCAGCAACCTTGATTGGATTGCGGAGTCCGGATGTGCAATGTTAAATTGCGCTACGGGCGGCCGGCCCAAGCTGCGAGCGGCTTCAAACTGGCAAGACAACTTCAGTCTCTTTTTTTCCGACACCCTGGGTACTCCCAGTGCCGGATGCGTAATCGCTCGACATCCAGCACAATTTTGGAGAACCCACCATGGGTATCGATTTTTCTTCCGTTTCACACTCCCTGCGTTCAACTTCAGGCGGCGCGGTCAGGCTTGGGCACTTGCACGAGGCCCTGGCGGCTGCTCTGGGCTACAGGTCCTACGCAGCGTATAAAGCATCGACCGAGGAAGCTCCGTCATTTGATGGGGCGCAGCACATCGTCATTGACAGCAGCTTGCTGGCACAGCGTATGGTGGGGTTAGACCCTACAAGCCCAGCCGTAGCAATAGCTATGGGTGATGCAATCAAGCGGGCATTCCAGGCCCGACTGCCAAACGTGAAAGTCTATTCCGATGTAGATGACCTCAAGAGCGGGATTTACGCTGGTGTGATCGATGCGATCGAAAGCAGCGACAGCTATAGCGGTGAGATTGCCATGACGAACGCCTATGGCGGCGATTTCGATGTTGAACTGGAGGAGGATTATCCGATTCAGACACATCAGCCGGATTGGATCTTGAACGCCAGTGGCACTTCTACCCTGGAGCATGACCCTGACAAGGTGTACCACAGCCACGTTATTGATGTCTCCGCCAGGGTCGTCTTCCAGAAGCTTGGTCGGCGTGTACTCGGTGAGATGGATGTTGATGGGATTGGCGCTGGGATCCAGGAGAATCTGCCTGAGGAAGACCCCACGGAGTCGTAGCATTCTGCGCAGGTCAAATCACGGCCTTGTCCGCTGATGTTTGCGCGCCAGGGGTGACCAGCAGCGCCTCAGATTTCGTTGGAAGCTGGCGCAAAAAGCCTAATTTGGTCCTTCCAGACGTGGGGCCACGGTCTGCGCATCACCCACTCCAGAACGATGTCAGGTGATCCCACCAGCCGTTCAACGACCTCAGGGGCTAGCAGGATAAGTCGCAGCACGCGACGCACCTGTGTCACGTCCATGCCCTCGGCCTCGGCGATCTCGGCGACCGTTGCGGCCCGCTGCTCGTCCAGCAGACGTTGCCAGTGGTGCGCGAGGCCGAGCGCGTGCATCAAAAGGGTGTCCTGCGCCATCTCGAGCACCTGCCGCTCGCGACGGGCATCGTCCAGGAACTCCTGCGGCGCGTCGAGCGGCGTGATGACCTGCTTCTTCAAGCCCCGGCGCACCAGCGTCCAGGGCAGGGAGGTTTCCATCTGCACGCCGCCTGCGGACAGCGGCGTCTGATGCGTCACAGGGTCGCCCTTGGGGTGGCCACGATGTTTCTTGCTCACGCATTCTCCTCAAAACTGGCCATGAGCTGGCGCTGGGCGTGCCAATCTGCCGGAAGTTACGCGCAAGCGGATACAACCAGATACTCTTGATGGGCACACTGATTGTCTTGGCCGGCCCCAACTTGCCGCGACCCTGAGTCTGACCCACAGGGATCCCGTTGGCCGCCCGATAACTGGTCCCCCGGAAACGGGGGGTTTCGACGAAGGTCTCCAAGAGTACTGGGCGATAGCCATAGCGGCTCTGCCAATCCGAGGGCAACTGCCGCGCGATGCGGCCGAGGATCTTGGAGGCCAAACCCGGGCAGCGCACCCACGGGAGAATCAAAAAGCGGGCGTTGTTCACGATCAGATGGAGCCGGTCTTGCCGTTGCCGCGGGGTCCACCCGATGAAGCGATCACGGGGTGCCGTAGCCCAGGCGCTGGCCCCGAAGCCCAACAGCGCCACCAGCCGTTCCTGGGTGGTGACGAAGTAGCGAATTTGTGCCCCGGGCAGCGGGGTAAAGTGTTACGTCCTTCGCTACTTAAGGCTC
>JAJZZU010000142.1 GCA_021797365.1 Pseudomonadota bacterium
ATGCCCGCAACGCCGCGACCGTCGCCGCGCTGCGCCGCCGCAAGGGGCGCCTGGACAAGCCCTTTGCGCTGCTCGCGCTCAATGCCGGATCGCTTCGGCATGTGGCGCATGTGGGCGGCGGCGAACACCATGCGCTCGAAGGCGCCGATCGCCCGATTGTGTTGCTGCGCAAGGCCGCCGATTGCGATGGGCAGCTTGCGGGCATCGCCGACGGGCTCGATCGCATCGGCGTCATGCTGGCCTACACCCCGATCCATTATCTGCTGTTTCACGAGGCCGCCGGCCGCCCGTCCGGGACGCAGTGGCTACGTGGGGTCGAGGAGACGCTGTTTGTCTGTACGTCAGCGAATCCCGGCAGCGAGCCTTTGGTAACCGGCAACGAGGAGGCGCTTGCGCGGCTTTCCGGATTGGCGGATGCCTTCGTCGTCCACGACCGGGCGATCGTGTCGCGTTGCGACGACGGAGTGGTTCGTGCCGATGGCAGCGGCGCGGTGTGGATGCGGCGCGGCCGCGGCCAGACACCGTCATCCATCCGCCTGCGGATCTCGGGGCCCCCGGTGCTCGCGGTGGGCGCGATGCTGAAAAACACGATCTGCGTGACCCGCGGCGACGAGGCCTTTGTGTCGCCGCATGTGGGTGATCTCGGCAATTGTCGGGCCTATGAGGCCTTCGAGGATACCATCGCGTCGCTGACCGGCCTTCTGGGGGTATATCCGCAGTGCGTAACCCATGATAGGCATCCGGATTATCCCACGACCCTCTACGCCGAGCGGCTGGCCGCGGAGCACGGGATTATGCGCATCGCCGTTCAGCATCATCACGCCCACATCGCCGCCGTTCTGGCCGAGCACGGCTTGCCCGGACCGGCATTGGGGGTCGCCCTGGATGGAGTCGGTTATGGCACCGGAGGGGAGATTTGGGGTGGGGAGCTTTTATCGGTGCAGGGTGCGCACTTTACGCGCCTTGGCCATATGGCGCCATTGCCGCTACCCGGGGGAGATCGGGCGGCGCGCGAGCCTTGGCGCATGGCGGCATCCGTCCTGCACCTGCTGGGCCGCGGCGCCGAGATCCGGCATCGCTTCCATGACCCGGCCACCTCGATCGTGGCGCGGATGCTCGAGCGCCGGATCAATGCCCCTTTGTCGACCGGCGCCGGGCGCCTGTTCGACGCTGCAGCGGCCCTGCTCGGGGTGTGCGAGTACGCGAGCTACGAGGGACAGGCAGCGATGATGCTGGAAGGGCTGGCCGCCCGGTTCGGGCCGTTGAAGCCGCTGGAGGCCGGTTACACGATCATCGGCGACGGCGAGCTCTCGCTTCTGCCCACGCTCGATTTCCTGCGCACATGTCCGGATCCGGCGGGTGGCGCTGCGCTTTTTCATGCGACGCTGGCGGCCGGTCTTGCGGCCTGGGTCGGGCGGGCGGTGGAACAGACGGGACTGCGGCAGGTGGCGCTCTCGGGCGGCTGTTTTGCAAATGGCATTCTGCGGGAACATGTGCGCGTAGCCCTCGAGGCGCAAGGGGTGTCCGTCTATGGCGCCGCGCAGGTGCCACCCAACGACGGGGGCTTGAGTCTGGGCCAGGCGTGGGTGGCGCTCCACACCATGCACGAGGGGGCGTAAGGATGTGTCTTGCCGTGCCAATGCGTGTGGAGCAGGTCCTCGCGGACGATCTGGCGGTGGTGGAGATCGGCGGGGTGCGCAAAACGGTGTCGCTGGCGCTTGTCGATGGCGTGGCCGAGGGCGATTACGTCATCGTCCATGTCGGATTCGCGCTCACGCGGCTCGATGCCGACGAGGCGCGCAAGACCCTCGATCTATTCGCCGAGATCGCGCAGGTGGCCGGTACCGGTAGCCTGGAAGGCCCATAAACCATCCTGCGGCTGAAGGCCGCAGGCGTTATTCTGGAGACAACCGCGATGGCGCATGCAGTGAACGGACCGGAGATCGACAGACAGGCCTTGGCGTGCCGCCCGAGGCGTTGCCCGGCCGGGCCGCAGCGGTTGCCAAGTCGCGCCACCGGGTCCGTATCCCGTGCGATAGCCTCCCGGCCATCGGCTTGCGTAGGCCATCCCTCGTTATTGGGTCACATCACCAAGCGACAGGGGGGATGTGGGCGGCTTAGGGATTGTACCGCGATTCCTCCCGCGACCGAGGCCGCGGGTTTCCTTGCGAGGGCCCATGAAATTCATCGATGAATTCCGTGATGGCCGCGTGGCGGCCTCCCTGGCGCGCAGGATTCACGCCGATGTCATACCGGGGCGCAGCTACCATATCATGGAATTTTGCGGAGGCCACACGCATGCGATTGCGCGCTACGGTCTGCCCGATCTCCTGCCGGCGTCGATCCGTCTCGTGCACGGACCCGGGTGCCCGGTGTGTGTGTTGCCGGTCGGCCGGATCGACAGCGCCATCGCGTTGGCCCGCGACGCCGGTGTGATTCTCTGCACCTATGCCGACGTCATGCGCGTGCCGGCCTCGCGTCGCCAAAGTCTCCTGACCACGAAGGCGGCGGGCGCCGACATCGTAATGGTGTATTCCGTGCAGGATGCGCTTTCCGTGGCGCGTGCGCACCCGAATCGCGAGGTGGTGTTCTTTGCCATCGGGTTCGAGACTACGACCCCGCCTACGGCGGCGGCGATCCTCGAGGCCGAGCGCGCGGGGCTTGGCAATTTCAGCGTGTTCTGCAACCACGTGCTCACGCCGTCGGCCATCCAGAGCCTGCTCGATTCCCCGGAAGTCCGCAAACTGGGGCGCGTGCGCATCGACGGATTCATCGGTCCCTCGCATGTAAGCGCCGTGATCGGCAGCCGGCCATACGAATTTTTTGCGGAGGAATACGAAAAGCCGGTGGTAATCGCCGGTTTCGAGCCGCTCGATGTCTTGCAGGCGGTGTGGATGCTGGTGCGGCAGATCAACGAAGGACGGTGCGATGTGGAAAACCAATTCACGCGGGCGGTGACCAGGGACGGCAATCTCAAGGCGCAGGCCCTGGTCGGCCGGGTGTTCGAACTGGCGCGTACCTTCGAGTGGCGGGGTCTGGGCGACGTGCCCTATAGCGCGCTGCGTATCCAGGGGCGCTATGCCCGCTTCGATGCCGAGCCACGCTTTGGTGTGCGCTATGAGGGCGCGCCGGATCACAAGGGATGCGAGTGCGGGGCCATCCTGCGCGGCGTAAAGCAGCCCGAGGATTGCCGGCTTTTTGGCACCGCCTGCGTGCCGGAGAACCCTATGGGTTCGTGCATGGTCTCGTCCGAAGGCGCCTGCGCCGCGCACTATACCTACGGGCGCTACCGGCGCGATACGGCGGCCGCGAGACGCCGCGCGGCGGGCGCGTCATGAATACCCGTGTGCGACGCCACGCCCGGGCGCTTGATCTGCGTCAGGGACGCATCGACATGAACCACGGCAGCGGCGGGCGCGCGACCACGCAGCTCGTCGAAGAGCTCTTTCTGAGCGCATTCGATAACGAGTGGCTGCGCCCGATGGATGATCAGGCGCGCTGCGACCTGCCGGCCGGGCGGCTGGTGGTGGCAACCGATGCCCACGTCGTGTCTCCGCTCTTTTTTCCAGGCGGGGACATCGGCGCCCTGGCGGTCCACGGGACGATCAACGATGTGGCGATGGCCGGCGCGACGCCCCTGTACTTGACCGCGGGCTTCATCCTGGAGGAGGGGCTGCCGCTCGCCGACCTTAAGAGGATCGCGGATTCGATGGCGGAGGCGGCGCGGTCGGCGGGGGTGGCGATCATAGCCGGGGACACCAAGGTCGTGGAGCGGGGAAAGGCCGACGGCGTCTTTATCACCACGACCGGTGTCGGGGTCGTGGATCCGGCCCTCGACATCCATGCCCATCGGGCGCGGCCCCGGGATTGTATTCTGGTCAGTGGATCCATGGGTGACCACGGTGTGGCGATCATGTCGGAGCGCGAGCATCTGTCATTCGACGCGCGCATCCTGTCGGATAGCGCGGCGCTGCACGGGCTTGTCGCGGATATGGTCCGGGCCGTGCCGGCCATCCATTGCCTGCGCGATCCGACCCGCGGGGGGCTTGCCACGGCCTTGAACGAGATCGCCGAGCAGTCCGGCGTGGGCATGCGCATCCGCGAATCAGCCATTCCGATTCGCGCCGAGGTCCGGGCGGCCTGCGAGTTTCTGGGTCTCGATCCCCTCTATATCGCCAACGAAGGCAAACTCATCGCCATTTGTTCGGCCGATGATGCCGGGGCGCTGCTTGCGGTGATGCGCGCGCACCCCTTGGGCGCGCAGGCGGCGATCATAGGCGAGGTGGTCGCGGATACCCTGCATTTCGTGGAAATGGAGACGGCATTCGGGGGCAGCCGCATGGTGGATTGGCTGGCCGGCGACCCGCTGCCGCGTATCTGCTGAGGTGCGCATGCGTATCCTGCTCCTGGTCGAAGCCTTCAATAGCCTGAGTCAGCGGGTGTACGCCGAGCTTACCCGCGATGGGCATGAGTTGGCCGTGGAGTTCGATGTGCACGATGCCGCCACCGAGGAGGGGGTGGCGTTGTTTGGGCCCGATGTGGTCGTTGCCCCCTATCTCAAGCGGGCCATACCGCGCAGCGTCTGGAGCCGCTATCCGTGTCTGATCATCCATCCCGGCATCCCGGGGGACCGCGGCCCGTCGGCGCTCGACTGGGCCATTCTGGAGGAACAAACCGAGTGGGGCGTGACCGTCTTGCAGGCCAACGAGGAGCTCGATGGTGGCGATATATGGGCCTATGAGACATTTCCCATGCGGGTCGCGCCCAAAAGCAGCCTGTATAGGCAGGAGGTGACGGAGGCCGCCGTCACGGCGCTGCGCCGGGCGCTGGCGCTCTACGCCGACAAGACGCTAAGGCCGCGGCCGCAGGGCGATCTCGCGGCCTGCGCGGATATCCCGCGTGGCCGGGCGCATCGGCCGATGACGCAGGCCGATCGCGCCATCGATTGGGCGACCGATACCACCGCGACCGTGCTGAAGAAGATCCATGCCGCGGATGGTGCGCCGGGCGTGCGCGATTGGGTCTGCGGCCGGGCCGTATATCTCTACGGCGCGTGGCCTGAGGACGGGCTGCGCGGCATGCCGGGCATGCTGATCGCTCAGCGCGACGGGGCGGTGTGCCGGGCGACCCGCGACGGTGCGGTCTGGATCACCCACATGCAGGCCGCCGAGGCCGCCGGCCGAGGCCTGAAGCTGCCGGCGGCGGTGGTGCTCGGCGCGGCGGTCGCCGATCTTGCGCACATCCCGCTTGCCTGCGAACGGGTAGGGGCTTGGCAGGAGATCGCTTGGCAAAGGGAGGGGGACGTCTGCCATCTGCGGTTCGGTTTCTACAACGGCGCGATGAGCAGCGATCAATGCCGGCGTCTCGCCGACGCCTACCGTAAGGCGCGCGCGTCCGATGCGCGAGTGATCGTCTTGCATGGGGGGTCCGATTACTGGTCCAACGGCATCCACCTGCACATGATCGAGGCGGCGGCGAGTCCCGCCGACGAGTCGTGGCGCAACATCGAGGCGATGGACGATCTGGTTCTGGAAATCCTATCGAACGATCGGCAGCTGACCATCGCGGCCTTGTCCGGAAACGCGGCCGCAGGCGGCGTGTTTCTCGCGCTGGCCGCCGACGCGGTCTTTGCCCGGCTGGGTGTGATCCTGAACCCGCATTACAAGAACATGGGCAATCTGTACGGTTCTGAATACTGGACCTATCTTCTGCCGCGGCGCCTGGACGCCACGGCGTGTGAATGGCTGCGCGCCGGCCGGCTGCCGGTGGATGCCGCCACGGCGGCGGCGATCGGTTTGGTCGATGGGGCCTTTGGGCGCACGCCCCGGGAGTTCGCGGATGGCATCAGCCGTTTGGCGCGCGCCTGGGCGCATCCGGCGGTCTGGTCGGAACGGATGGCGCGCAAGGGGGAAGGCCGTGGCCGCGACGAGGCGCAGAGGCCGCTTGCGCTTTACCGGGCCGATGAGTTGACCCACATCCACCGCAATTTCTACGGATTCGATCGCAGCTACCATGTGGCGCGCTATCATTTTGTGCACAAGACGCCGCACTCGCGCACGCCTTTGTATCTGGCCCCCCACCGTCGCATGGCATCGATGGGTGCCGCGCGAGGGGCGCGGTCATGAGGCTGCAAGGCGCGGCACGATGGGCGCGCCTTGGCTACGGACCCTTGGGCGTGGTGGCGGTCCTGAACGGGCTCGCGCTGTGCGGCTTGTGGGATCTGCGCGCGCTGGGCCCCGCGGCCGTCGGGATGGGTGTGCTGGCCTATGGTTTCGGGCTGCGGCATGCCTTCGATCTCGACCACATCACGGCGATCGACACCGTGACGCGGGCGTTGCGCGATGGCCGCCGGAGATCCTCGGGCGTCGGCTTGTATTTCTCGCTCGGCCATTCGTCGGTTGTGATGCTGTTTTCGTTGTTGGTAGCGACGATCGTGCGCCAGACATCACCCACTATGGCCTGGCTGTCGCATACCGGGGCCCTGACGGGTACGGCCGTGTCGGCGGCGTTCCTGCTCGTCATGGGCGGCAGCAATCTGGCGATCCTGCTCCGTCCGGGGCGTCTGGGAGACCGGGCCCACGGGAGGACCTCCCCGCGGCCGGTAAGGCAGGCGGGCGGCTTGCTTGTGCACGTCCTGTCGGCCGTGTTTCGCTTGGTGCGCCGCGACTGGCAGATGTATTTCGTCGGAGCGCTGTTTGGCCTGGGATTCGATACGGCAACCGAGGTCGCGGTGCTCGGCGTGTCGGCGGCGATGGCCCGGCACGGCGCCGTGTCGCTTGCCCAGATCATGGTATTCCCCCTGCTTTTTACCGCCGGCATGACCTTGCTCGACACGCT
>JAJZZU010000143.1 GCA_021797365.1 Pseudomonadota bacterium
ATGGCCAATCCCTGTGTCTCCCCGAAGGCGGAAAGCGCCCGCAGGTCTGCTGCCGTCAGGTCGCGCAGATGGCGCACCACCAGCGCCGCGGCGTCATCGCCGGCCGCAAACTCGACCTGCGGGATGGGCCCTCGATGCCGAATACCGAGGCCGCATGGCGGGCTATGGGTAACGTGAAGTTCCCAAGACCGCAAAATAGGTCCAGCACACGGCTGCTGGTCTCAAGCCCCAGCCAGTCTACCGCCTGCGCCACCATGGCCTTGTTGGTCTCACCATTCACTTGGATGAAATCCGTGGGCCCGAAGGTCAGGTCGACGGCGAACTCCGGCAGGGCATAGTGCAAGACCAGGCTGGGTCCACCCACGTGTTGCACGGTCTCGGGCCCACCGGCCTGGACATGCATGGCCAATCCCTGTGTCTCCCCGAAGGCGGAAAGCGCCCGCAGGTCTGCTGCCGTCAGGTCGCGCAGATGGCGCACCACCAGCGCCGCGGCGTCATCGCCGGCCGCAAACTCGACCTGCGGGATGGCCTCGGGACAAGACAGGCCCGCTATGAGCGCCTTCACGTCGGCGAGATGCGCGCCGAGCCGCGCATCGAGCGTATGACAGTAGGATAAGGGTGCGATATAGGAGTGCCGGCGTTCACGAAATCCGAGCAAAAGCCCGCCTTTCTTGTCGACCACCCGTGCCCCGAGCCGGGCCTTGCGCCGATACGCGAATACCGGACCCGTCACGGGAGGCGCCCAGTCCGCGCAGTCCACCTGCGCGATATGGGCGAAGGCTTCGCGCACGATACCCTCTTTGGCGGCAAGCTGGGCGGTCGGCTCTAGGTGCTGGAGCTGGCAGCCGCCGCACACCCCGAAATGCGCACATCGCGCCTCCACGCGCTTGGCGGAGCGCACCAGAATCTCTCGTACCGCGCCGGTGTCATAGCGGCGCCTGCGGCCGACATAACGAAATCGCACCTCCTCACCGGGCAATGCCCCATCCACGAACACCACCTTGCCGTCGCAATGTCCAACGCCGGAACCATCGTGATTCAAGGAGGCGATGACACAGGTCGCGTCCTCCGGCAGATGCCGGGTCCTCATGCGCCCGCCGTCTCCCACGCCTGCAAAAAGGCCGACAGATGGGGCCTGCCGGCGGCTGCCAGGACAGTCTTCAGCCGCTCCTCTTCCTGCCTGTGGGCCTCGGGCGCCAGGTGCCCGCGCATGAGCTCTAACCGCAAGTAGACAAGATAGGTATTCAAGACATCGGTCTCGCAGTAGTCGCGGATGCCGGCGATCTCGCCACGCCGATACCGGTCCCAGACCTCGGCGCCGTCATGGCCTTGCTTGCCGGGAAAGCCGAGAAACGCCGATATCTCGTCTAAGGGCGCCGTGGCGCGCGCCTGGTAGCCCGCGAGCACGTCCATCACATCCGTATGCCGGGCATGATAGCGACTCAGATAATTGTTCCAGCGAAACGCGCTGTCCTCATCGCCGGTCTCCCAATAGCGACCACAGGGGATCTTGTGCAACAGGGCGCGGTAATGCAGCACCGGCAGGTCGAAGCCGCCGCCATTCCACGACACGAGCGTCGGCGAAAATCGCTCGATGCCCTCAAAGAAGCGCGCGAGGATCTCGGCCTCGGAGGCCGCGGGGTCGCCGAGCGACCACACACGGCACTCGTCGTTGCGGCGCAAGAGTACCGAGATCGCCACGACCTTGTGCAGATAGTGGCGCAGAAACTCCTGGCCGGACTCCTCACGCCGCCTGTGGACCATGACCCGCGCGACGTCCTCGTCTGCCAGGTCGAGGTGGTAGAGACGGCGCCCCGCGGCCACGTCCGGCACGGTCTCGATATCGAACACGAGGACATTCATGACGCCGGAAACACACCCGTGGACAGGTAGCGGTCGCCACGGTCGCAGACGATGCTGACGATGGTGGCATTCTCGAGCGTGGCGCAGAGCATCAGCGCCGCGGCCACTGCCCCGCCCGAGGACACCCCGCAAAAGACCCCCTCCTCGCGCGCCAGCCGGCGTGTCATGTCCTCGGCCTCCTGCTGTCCGATGTCGATGATGCGGTCCACGCGTGTGGCCTCATAGATTGCCGGGAGATAGCTCGCCGGCCACCGCCGTATGCCGGGGATCGATGACCCGGCGGTGGGCTGCACGCCGACTACGACGATCCCCGGATTGCGTTCCTTCAGATAGCGCGAGGTCCCCATGATGGTCCCGGTGGTCCCCATGGCGCTCACGAAATGGGTCAGGGTGCCGTCGGTATCGCGCCAGATCTCCGGGCCTGTGGTCCGGTAGTGGGCGTCCGGGTTGTCGGGATTCGAGAACTGGTCAAGGATGTAGCCCTCGCCACGCGCCTCCATGGCACGCGCCGTGTCGATGGCCTCCTCCATGCTGCCGGCCTTCGAGGTGAGGATCAGCCGCGCGCCAAAAGCGCGCATGAGCCCCTGGCGTTCGACACTCATGTGCTCGGGCATGACCAGCACCATGCGATAACCCTTGATCGCAGCGGCCATGGCCAACGCGATCCCGGTATTGCCGCTCGTGGCCTCGATCAGGGTGTCGCCCGGATGTATGGTCCCGCGGCGCTCGGCGGCCTCGATCATGTTGAGCGCCGGCCGGTCCTTGACCGAGCCCGCCGGGTTATTGCCCTCGAGCTTTAGGAGCAGACGGTTCCCCCGCTCCGTACCCAGGCGCTGAAGGGCTACGAGCGGTGTATTGCCGACGCACTCGGCAAGCGATTTTATGTTCACGCGATCGGTCCAATGAGTCTGTTCGTGCAGTCATCCGCGTCCGCCCCGCAGGCGGTCCTGCATGTCGCCCGCCAACGGTCAAGACGAGCGCGAATACTGGTGTCGAGTGTAACGCACTTAAGGCCCCGGCGACACGGCGGACCATTCTGCAACGTACAGGCACAGGGTCTCGCGGCCGCCGAAGTCATCGACCCCGAGGTAGTAGCGCACGGCAATAGAACTGCCGATAGGCGGCGCCTGCTTGCAACGGAATGCCACGGCCTTCAGGGGTTCGTCACGACCGTCCATGGCGAGCCGCAGGCGCAGATGTGCCTCCTTCACCACCGCCGCCTCCACCACCCCAAAAACCCCCTCGAAGAGCGGTTCAGGGAAACCATTGCCCCACGGACCACCGGCACGGATTGCCGATGCCAGCGCCAGCGTCAATTCCTCCACCTGCAATACGCCATCGCCGCGCGCGTCGACGAACGGGCCGCGCCCTATGCGCCGCTCGACCTCGTCTGCGAACGCCGCGGCAAAGCGCGGGTAATCGTCTTCGGCGACCGTAAGGCCGGCGGCCGCGGCGTGTCCACCGAACTGGCGGATCAGACCCGCATGGCGTTCGCCGATGGCCGCCAGCGTATCGCGCAGGTTGAGCGTCGGCACACTGCGGCCAGAGCCTCGCAGAGAACCGTCATCGGCGGGCGCGAATACGATCGCTGGCCGCTTGTAGGCGTCTTTCAGGCGCCCGGCGAGAATCCCGACGACACCCGGGTGCCAGTGCGGCTCCATGAGACAAATCCCGGCACTCAAGGTGTCGGCCTCGACTGCCACCGCCAGATGCGCGCTGGCCTCGGCCTGCATCTGCGCTTCGCGCTCGCGCCGTTCGCGGTTCAGGGCATCGAGTTCGCGCGCCAGCGCCAAGGCCTCGGCGCGATCATCCGTGAGCAGGCAGCGCACACCCACACTCATGTCGGCCAACCGCCCGGCGGCGTTCAACCGCGGCCCGATCTGGAAACCGAGGTCCTGGGCATAGATCCGCCCGGGCCGTCTGCCGCTTACAAGCAGCAAGGCCTCGATACCGGCACAGGCGCGTCCGGCGTTCATGCGCCGCAGCCCCTCGCGCACCAGCACGCGATTATTGGCATCGAGCGGGACGCAATCGGCGATGGTGCCGAGCGCCACGAGGTCCAGGAGATCGGCAAGCGACACATGGTCGGCGGCCAGTCGCCGACGCAGCGCGATCAGGACATAGAGCACCACACCGACCCCGGCCAGGGCCTTACTCGGAAAGCGATCCGCGGGCTGGTTGGGATTGACGATGGCGACCGCCTCGGGCAGCGTCGGGCCGGGCAGATGGTGGTCGGTGATGATAAGACGCAAACCGCGATCGCACGCCGCGCGTGCCCCCTCCAGGCTGTTGATGCCGTTGTCGACCGTCAGGATCCACTGCGGCTCCAGGGTTGCGGCGCGCGCCACGATGGCGGCACTCAAACCATAGCCCTCGCGCGCCCGGTCCGGGATCAGATAATGGACATCGCGCGCGCCCAGGCGCCGCAACCCGCGTACCGCAAGGGCGGTTCCGGTGGCGCCATCGGCATCATAGTCACCGATGACGAGGATGCGTTCACCCCGCGCTATGGCCTCTGCCAAGGCACCGGTGGCCTGCTCGAGTCCGCTCAAGGTATCGGGCACGGCAAGTGCCGCAAGCCCACGGGTCTCCGCGGCGCGATCTCCGACCCCGCGGGCCGCATAGAGACGATCGAGGACCGCCTCTACGATAGCCGTCGGCGCCGATCGCGCGGTCATCGACGCCTCCACCCGGCGAACGCGCGCCACCAGCCCGGCTCCAGGACATGACACGGTCCGCGGTCGCCGATCAACGACAATCGTGCCAGCCGCCGGGCGCGCACAGCGGCGGCAAGCGGTTGCCACCAGGCAGTGACAAAGGCCTCCAGGAAGGACGACCACGCGTCGGTATCCCCATACTGCACAGCACCCTGCGCCCCGCGTAATACGATCAAGGTCGCGCCTGCGTAATCGAGATCCGGAACCCCTGCCGGCAGTCCCGCCACCATAGCCCCGGTGGCCTGCGCCATGCCGCTCACGAGGGCATCGTCGGTGAACACGCGCCCAAAGGCCAAAGCGGCGCGCATGGACGGCGTGGCGCGCCCCGGACCCCACAGCCAGATGCTATTGGCCTCACCGCGTGCCGCCTCACCCCCATGGCCGGCGCTCAGGGCCTCATGCAATACCATCTGTGCCTCGTTCAAACGGGTCCGCCAATAGCGCGCGTGGCCTTCGGGCAGGTAATCATGGATATTGCGGCCGGCGACCTCGGCCATGGCCGTGGTATGCAAGGGCTCGGGGTCCGGCAGGCTCAGATACCAGCGCGTCGGCGCGAGCGCCTCGATCACCCCGCCGTCGGCGGCAAATACCTCCGCCACGCGCGCACAGAGGCGTTGTGCCTCGTGGGCGTCTAGTGTCAGGGTGTCGTTATCCAAAAGCAGCAAGCGGTCGCCATCCACCGCCAGGTGCACGGGGTCGCAGCGCACCCACCAGCGATCATCGCGCGCCCGTCCTTCGCCGAGGCGCGCCAGGGCCGCGAGCCCGGCCGAGGGCGGCAGGTCGAAGAGCGTAAGGGCCCGAGCCGCATAACCTTCGTCACCCCCCGCCACGCGCCGGGTGCGCGCCAGGGCCCGCGCAAACGCCGCGGGTGGGGGCTTCGGCCATCCTGCGCCCCCGTGGAGCCCGGGCACATAGAGCGTGATCGCAGGGGCCGCGGGCGCCGGCGGCACGGTCAAGGCCCCGACAAAACGGCGCGGTGGCGGTCGGTGCGCACGCGCGCGTGATACATCCTAGGACGAACGATCGAGAATCACGGAGCGCACCGCCGCGAGCGTCGGAGGGATGGTCACGAGTTCACTCGCCCCCCCTTGACGGATGGCAACGTCGGGGTCCTTCAGGCCGTGGCCGGTGACCGTGCACACCACGGTCGTGCCCTCCTCGATGCGTCCGGCGCGCAAATCGCGCAAGGCCCCCGCCACCGACACCGCCGAGGCCGGCTCGCAGAATATCCCCTCCTCGCGCGCCATGAGTTTCTGCGTCGCGAGGATCTCGGCATCGTCGATCGCCCCGAACCAGCCGCCCGTGGCCTCGCGCGCCGATTGCGCGAGCGCCCACGATTGTGGATGGCCGATCCGGATGGCGGTGGCCACGGTCTCCGGTTCATCGACCATGCGACCCGCGACGAACGGCGCGGCGCCCGCCGCCTGATAGCCCACGAGTTTTGGGATCGCGCAACGCCCTTCCCGGGCATAGTCCCGGTATCCCAGCCAATGGGCGCTGATATTGCCGGCATTGCCGACCGGCAGATAATGGTAGTGCGGCGCAAATCCCAGGGCATCGACGACCTCGAAGGCCGCGGTCTTCTGCCCCTGCAGCCGGTAAGGATTCACGGAATTCACGAGCGTGATGGGTGTCGCCTCGGCGATCTCCTTCACAAGCCGCATACCGGCGTCGAAATTTCCCTGGATCTGCACCACCACCGCGCCATGGATCATGGCCTGACTTAGCTTGCCAAGCGCGATCTTGCCCTCCGGGATCAGAACAAAGGCGCTGATCCCGGCGCGCGCCGCATAGGCCGCGGCCGATGCCGAGGTATTGCCGGTGGAGGCGCAGATCACGGCGCGCGAGCCGGCTTCGCAGGCCTTGGTCACGGCAAAACACATGCCACGGTCCTTGAAGGATCCGGTGGGGTTCAGGCCCTCGAACTTCACATACAGGGCCGCGGTCCGTCCCGTGGTGCGCGTCAGTCGATCCAGCCGGATGAGCGGTGTATCGCCTTCGCCCAGGGTAATGATGCGGCTGTCGTCTGCGATCGGAAGCCAGTCACGGTAACGCGCGATGATACCGGTATAACGACTCATGGAAATTCTTGCTCCTATGCGAATGATTCGACGCGCAGGCGCCGGATCTTGCCGGTGACCGCAGACAATGCCGCAATGCGCGCAATGGCCTCGTCGATCTGGGCTTCGCGTACACCGTGAGTC
>JAJZZU010000144.1 GCA_021797365.1 Pseudomonadota bacterium
AGCGGTCGCCCCCTATCGCCACGAACACCGCGTGCCCGGTCCCGACAGCGACCACGGCGTCGGACGGCACGGCGACCTGGCGTGCGCTCGCGACCGTGACGGAGGCGCGCGCAAAGAGCGCGGGCCTTAACGCCGCCGGGGGGTGGTCAAGCGCGATCCATATCGTCTCCGCGCCGCGGTGCGGATTGATGCGCGGGGCCACCAGGGCTACCTGTCCTTGCACGGGGGTGGTGATGCCGAGTGCGCGAATGCGCACCCCCTGCCCGCGATGGACGACGGCCACGTCCTGCTGGTAGACGTAGGCCTTGAGCCACAGCCGGTGGGGTTTCATCAGACGATAGAGGAGGGTACCGGGGGCGACCGCCTCGCCCAGGACCGCAGGGCGTGTTTCCACGACCCCGCTCATGGGGGCATGGACGACCACGCTCGGCGGCGGGTTCCCGACGAGTAGGGATTGGATGCGCGCGAGCGGCGCTCCACGGCGTACCGCCGCGCCCACCGTGGCGTACAAGGCTGTCACGCGCCCGCGGATACGAGGGGTGACCACCGCCTCGGTATCCGGGGGCAGGGTGAAATCGCCGTAGAGGGTACGACGGGCGTGGAGTGTATGCGTCCGTGCGGAAATGATCTTAAGGCCAAGCGCGCTTATGTTGGCCGGCGACAGATGCACGATCGGCGAACGCCGGGCGAGGGCCGGAACGGTGGTTAAGGCGAGCGCCAGGGCGCCCACGGCGACGACGGGGATCTTGATCATGATTGCTCCTTGGGGCCGCCCAGGGCGATGCGCAGGGCCGTACGGGCGTAGGCCACGGCGCCATGGGTCTTCAGCCACGCCGCCGTGAGGCTGAGTTGATCGGTCCATACCGCGAGCGCGCTTGATGTGTGTACTTGACCTAGTCGCAGGCCTTGCAGCGCGAGCGAGGCGGCTTGGCGGGCGTGGCCGAGTAATCGCGCCAGGCGTTGCTCGCGCGCACGCAGCCGTTGCCGTCGAAAGAGGTCACGGGCGATGGTGTGGCGGATGCGCCAGCGTAGCGCGCGGACCTGCGCGCGCGCCTGAAGGGCTTGGGCCCGCGCCGCCGAGCGGTTACCCTGGTTGCGATTCCAGAATGGCAATGGCAGCGAAGCGCTCAGTTCGATCGAGCGATCGATGGGTTGTGCGGGCACCCCGCGCAGCACCTGACGGTCGATCTCGACACCGGCGCCCACGATCATCCAGCCGAGCCGCCGGGCGTGTTGGTAGCGGCGCACGGATTCCCGATAGCGCCGGTCGAGTTCGGCCAGTCGCAGGTCGGGGCGGTGGGCGAGCGCCGTGGCCCAGGCGTCTGCGGGCGCCGGCGGATGCCAGTGCACGGGCGCCGGGGCCGGCCAGGGCCTACGCGGGCGATAACCGATGGCGGCCACGAGCGCGGCTTGGGCCTCGCGGCGCCGGGTGCGCCAATCCTGGCGCAAAAGCCGCGCCTGGGCGCCCAAGAGTTGCACGCCGCTTGCCCCCACCGCCGATATCTCGGCGGCCCGTACGCGCGCCCTGACAAGACGCATCAACACGTGTTCGCTGGCGATCAGGTGATCGACCTTGGTCACGGCGTAGGCGGCGCTGCGCCATTGCGTGTAGGCGCGCGCCACGAGGCCGCGGATGCGCCATGCCTCGACCGCAAAACGGGCGTCCGCCACGCGCACGCCGGCTTTGCCGACGGCGGCGTGGCGGGCGATGCGCGCAGTCAAGGGGACGGCCTGCGTCAGCATGGCGCGCGCGCTGAATTCGCCCGGGCTACCGGTGGCGTTGCCGGTGCCGCCGGAGACGCCAAGCCGCGGGTTTGGCCACAGGCGATCCTGTCGGGCCAGGCCCCGGGCGACATCGATACCATGCCGCGCGGCCATGAGAGACGGGTTGTGACGCATGGCCAGGGCCTCGGCCGTCGTGAGGCTCAGGGTGTGTGCCGAGAGCGGGGCGAGAGCGGTCGCGCCGATCAGGGCGAGCGCAAGCGCGCGCACCGGCAAAATAGGGGTATGCATAAGGCCTTCTCGTGGGACTTTCAGGATGCGCCGCCAGGCGGCGCCACGAATCTACGAGACGAAGGCCAAGACGGGTGGGGCGTTGGGTTGTGCGGGACTGTGGCGGTGGCGTTCGGATCGCGGTACCGCCTCGGTGGGCGGCGAGAAAAAGCCGACAAGGACGATCGCCATGGCGAGGAATGCCACGATGATCGTGGGGAGCACGGTCGCTACGTTCGCGAGTTTGGCGGGCGCTTGCAGTCCGATCGCGCTATGCACGGCGGTACAGGCCTGGCCTTCGTGTGTCGGGTGATGACCGGACGGACCGGCGCACGCCCATAGCGCCCCCAGCCATGCAATCAGGACCAGGGGGGCCACTAGGTACTTGAGATGTCGGAGACCGCGATCTCGCATCGGCCGATTATGGCAACAAGGCGTCGGAATGGTCAAGAAGATGAAGAGAGAAATCGCAACTGCACCCAGGATAAGGGCCGGCCGGCATCGAAGATCCGTACGACCACCTGGCGCTGATGCGCGCAGAGACGGAATATATTGAACGATGGCGCTGTCGCGCACGTCGCGTGGGCGTGCGGGTCTGCGGGCATCCAACCAATGGGGCCGTCGCGTCGAGTCCTGGAGGGTGGTTCGTGGATGACCGGACCGGTGTCGACAGACACCCATTCAGGGATTCGCGCAAGGCCCTCTCGTTTCGTCATCCGGCGCCAATGTTTGACATGCATGGGCCGGCCGTGGTCTCGACGCACGACCAGTTGGGGCGTGTGGAGAGGCGGCAGCCCCGAAGCGCGGTCACCTGCGCCGTCCCGCGAGGTGCTGGTACGGGCGGCTCGGGACCCTAAGGGTCGCTTGTTTTCGTTACGGCATGCGGCGATGCTTTGCGCGCCGTTCACGTAAGGAGCCGCCCATGTCGCCTGTCTTTTCTCCAGGCCGCCGAGATCTTCTCAAGGCACTTGCCGTGGGCATTACGGCGCCGGCCGCCATCGCTCCCGCCCTGGCGCGCGGCGCGCTTAGCCTTTTTGCCCGCGAACTCATTGTCCCACCGCTCCTTGCGGGCACCGCTGACGCCGATGGCGTGCGCCACTATCGGCTCACCATGGCCCCCGGTGTTCAGGAACTCGTGTCCCATCGCGAGACCCCGGTCTGGGGCTATAATGGCGACTACCTCGGCCCGACTATCCGTGTCCTCCGCGGGCAAGCGGTGCATATTCGTCTGCAGAACGCCCTGAATCAATCGAGTACCACCCATTGGCACGGGGCGCATGTCCCAGGCGACATGGATGGCGGTCCCGAGCTTTTGATCGGCAGCGGCCGACATTACGACTATCACTATACCCTCCAGCAGCCGGCGGCGAGCCTTTGGTATCACCCCCATCCCGCGCGACGCACCGGCGCCCATATCTACGCCGGGCTTGCAGGCCTGCTGTTGGTGGATGACGGCGTGGGCGAATCCTTGGGTCTGCCGCATACGTACGGCGTCGACGACATCCCGCTCATCATTCAGGACCGGCGTCTTTTCGCTGATGGACGCCTCGCCTATATGACTCATCCTCATGACATCATGGGGATGAAAGGCGACCATATTCTCGTGAACGGCCGTGAGCAGCCCCACTGGAATGCCCCTGCTCAATGGGTCCGGCTGCGCATCTTGAACGCATCGAACGCGCGCATGTACAATCTCGCGTTTGCGGATGGGCGAACCTTCGCGGTGGTGGCGAGCGATGCCGGCCTTCTCAGCGAGCCCGCGCTCGTCCGCGAACTCCTGATGGCCCCCGCCGAGCGTGTCGAAATCCTGGTGGATCTCGCTCAGGACCGGGGGCGATCGGTGATTCTCCAAAGCGACTCGCGCCGGGTCGTGCCCGCGTTATCGGCCAATCCCGCGGATTCCGATGCCCTTGATCGCAGCGTGTTTCCCCTGCTCGAACTCCGTGTGGGCCCGCGCCGCAGTGCTCCCGGTACTCTGCCCACTCATCTTGCAACGATCCCGTCGTTGAGCGCCGCTGGCAGCGTTTGTCGCTTTGTCCTGCGTGTCAACATGAAACACCACGCCATGCAGTCGTCCCCTGACATGGAAATGGCGTTGCCGAGGACCGCGCCGCGCGGGCCGGGGGGCATGAGCATGGGCATGGGCGGTATGGAGATGTTTTCCATCAATCCTTTCCTATCCGGTTGACTCACCAACCTACTACGTATAGTAGGTTGTGCGGTGCAGTAACACCCTATCTATAGTGATTTTGGGTGCCAACCGGATAGGCATGCATCAATCATCAATACATGAAGATGTCGGTCATCAATGTCGCGATCACACGCGGGCATGTCGAGGTCTGGCATGTCACAAACCAAAGCCCCATGGCGCACCCCTTTCATTACCATGGCACGTCCTTCCAGATTCTGGCGCGGGATGGCAGGCCGCTTCCTGCCCATGAGCGCGGCTGGAAGGATACGGTCCTCGTAAGGCGCGGTGAGACCGTCAGGCTGATCGCACCGTTCAACCAACCGGCCGGACGCGCGTTGCCGTTCATGTATCATTGCCACATCCTGGAGCACGAGGATAACGGAATGATGGGCCAGTTCGTCGTAACCGAGGACTGACTCTCAATCCGTGCCTCGCGTGTTGGTCGGGCGGCGGTCGCGTTGCCGCGGTCGCCATAATGGAATGGTGCAGAGTGGCCATGACCCGCGCCATGGCCTTGCTGCGGGAAACGGCGGGACATGCGCGCGCCACCCCGTGGGATAATCCAGGCCGTCCTACTTGCCGGGCGCCTCCGTGGCTCGTGGGTGGCCAGATCGTGCCAAACGGCGCGTTCCGTGTGCCGATGCGGGCGGTCGTCGCCACACGCCGACCCATTCCCGCTTTTGGTCCTGACGACCCCGGTCGCGGCGGGATAGGGGGAATTTACGGCTTTCGTCACGCCCGCAGTCGCTGTTGCGGGCGCGCCCATAGGAAACCGGAACGCCGCGCTGGCAGAGGGGGAATTCATTCACCACATACTTTTCTGGGCGCCATTCGACCCTTGAAACCATCTTGCCCCGATTGGTCGTGTGTTCAGTCGGCAGGCGGCATTGGCCGTCGCAGTTCAGCCGATGTCGGGACACGAGTGCCGTTGGTTGTCTCGCGGTCGTGTGGCAACATAGACCAAATTAGACCTGTTTTGTGTACGGGGCCGCCGTGGAAATCAGCGCTTATGAAGCGAAAATGACACTTCCTGCCTTGCTGAAGAGGGTCATAGCCGGGAAGACCATCACTATTACCAAATCATGGTACCCCTGTGGCGCGGATTACTCCTATGACTGTCACGGCAGGACATGATCAAGAAGCCGCCATGGGTGCCATCAAACACTTTGCGCGGGGCTGCACGACGGGAGGAGCGGATGTCCGTGCAATGAGTCAACAACTCCGCCCTAAAGGACGGAGCTTGCATCCAGGCTCCACCGCAATTCCGCATATCTCGAAAGACGGGCGGCTTCGGCTTCATCGCCTGAGGCTTCAGGGGCGGCTGACAGTCGCCCCGTCCTCACCCAGTCCTGCCGGATGAGGAGCGTTCGCATACTGATGTTTCTTACCCTCATTTGGCATCGTCCCCGCGTGGCACCTATCACTATCCTGACTTCTTCCAGTCCTTTAGCAGTTTTCGGATCGCCCGCTCGTGCGCCCGCGCCACCTACATGATGATCCCTTTTAGTCCGGCCGCCCGCCTCGTGGCGCGCAATCGCGCCTGGGCTTCCCGCAACTGCCTCTTCCTCTTCTCCGCGCCGTCATCCATACCGCCCCATAAAAAAATGCCGGGAGGCTAAGGCCTCCTGGCGGCCTCCCTCCTTGCGTGTGCATGATGTGAGCGCGGCGACCCTTCGGCAGGTCTCGCTCGCCCGCCCGAAGATGCTTCTGCAAGCGGGAGGCAAACGCCTCGGCGTCCAGGCGGGTAGGGAAACGGCTTACTACAAAGGGGCCCCCGGCCCTGCCGGGGAGGCAGGTAAAGTTTGACAAATAGGGGAGTTTCCGCGGCATCAGCGAGGCGAAGATGCTGGATGGGCTGGCGCGGCTGGGGCTTTATGTGCAAATCATTATTGGACCCGCGCGACCCAACGCGCACCATGAACGCGTGGGGATCGTCTTCGCGGCATAGGCCATCTCCAGGCCTTATCGTGCCGCGCATCCCAGTCATCGCGCCCGCCTACGGCGGACGCCACTCGTCGCCCTACGGGCGGCCAGAGGCGCGGGTATGGCGCCCTCACACGCCCTCGCGATCGGGCGTGCCGGCCGCCCCGCGCCCTTGGTTCTGCAGGGGGGGGGGAGGAGCCATTCAACATCCCACGAATGGTGACAAAATAAGTGCCCGATTTTCGGCGCAAGCCGCTCTTGATCAGGGCTACACTGCGGCTATGACTGACCTGACAGACCACGATGCTCTCTATCAAGTGCTGTTGAATCGTGACCCCTGTTACGAAGGAGGGGTCTACGTGTGTGTGTCAACCACAGGCGTGTTTTGTAGGATGACATGTCCGGCACGCAAGCCGAAGTCGGAGAACTGCAGGTTCTACAGGACGATTGGAGAGTGTATCGAGGCCGGCTTCCGTCCGTGCAAGAGATGCCACCCCGTACGGGCAGCCGCTTCGGGAAATCCCACGATTCGCGCCCTGCTTTCGGTGCTTGATGAACGTCCTTGCACCCGCTGGTCGGAACAACATATTGCGCAAATGGGGTATGACTTGTCGACGGTACGCCGCCTTTTTAAACATCACTTT
>JAJZZU010000145.1 GCA_021797365.1 Pseudomonadota bacterium
TATCATCTGGACGACCGCGTCCTGATCCATGGCCGGCGTACCGTCGTTTTCCGCTAGACCCCGAGGCCCGAGACAGGATGCGCCATACCCCATCGGCTGGACGAACCCGATGGCGCCTGCCCTCCGCTACCTCTCACGTCACGACAGGCACCCCCGCCACCGACGATCCCTGCAGTCCTGATCGCGCGATCCCCTGATACGCGGGCCGCACGGTGTGCCATCTATCCACCGGGCATAGCCGCCGTCACAATGCGCGACAAAGATCGAGGATACGATCTCATTCACCGGATCGGTCGCCATCCACATCCCAGCGCGCAAAGGCCCGATGACCGGGAAGGCATCGTGCCCGCGCCTCGCCATCCTTGCCGACAAGTGCAAGCCGCGCAATGGGCCTACTGTGACCCTATACTGACGATCCTCGCGGAGGGTGCGCAAGCAGCCCTCGTCCCGGTTATGACGAACTCGGCCGTTTCACCGACCGCCGGTCTTGCCGCACCACCCCCTACCACGTGACAATCGTCCGCAGCTGTAACGCCAATGCTACAGCACGATTCGCGAAGCCCTGGATGGGCTGTTTGGATAATCGCCGAAACAGGGCCACCCCAACCGACAAGGACGACACGACGATGCCCACCAAGACCGAAACGCCCCTTACCCACCGACCCGATAGGTACGGATATACCCTGGCCTAGCGTATAGGCCGATAGACCGTTACAGCGACCCATGCCCGTTTTGACAGCGCTGGCGATGAATCCTGAGGCTTTAAGGACCCTCCCCGCACAGCCGCGTCGATCCCTGGCAGGCCCGGACTGATAACAGGTGGGGCGCCCCGGGTCCGGCATAGGACTCACGGCCGATGACAGGCCGCATACGGGATGCTCTCATACCGCCAAAGCGGGATGTCCGAGGTGTGCCGTCATCCATCCTTGCAGGGGCCCCTATGAACGAGATCTCGCATATCTACCATCGCAACGCCGTCGACCCCCACGGCAACGACAGCCTCGCCAAGATCGCCCAGCAGATCGCACCCGCGACCAAGGTGCTGGATGTCGGGTGCGCCGTGGGGCGCCTGGGACAGCACTTGAGCGAAGCCCGGCACTGTATCGTTGATGGCATCGAAATCAACCCCGAGGCGGCGGCCCTGGCGCGACCCTATTATCGCGATGTCTGGGAACTCGACGTGGAGGACGCCCGGATGCTCTCGCACCTGGGCGACCGACGATACGATGTCGTGGTCTGCGCCGATATCCTCGAACACCTGCGTGAACCGACGGATTTCCTAAGGCGCATCAAACCCCTGCTTACGGATCACGGCCGACTGCTGGTGTCGGTACCCAATATCGCCCACGGGGGTGTGATACGGGAGCTCATGTCTGGGGATTTCCGGTATCGCGACGAAGGCCTCCTGGATCGTACGCATCTCCGGTTCTTCACGAGAGAAAGCTTTCTGCGCACGCTTGCGGAGGCCGGGTGGCGGGGGCAGGTCGTCGACCACACGGTCCTGGATATCCAGCACACGGAGTTCGCGCACCCGCCAGGGCATCACGAGAAGATACCGCAATTGCTGTGGCAGACCCTACTCCCCGAGATTCCGGACGCCGCAGTCTATCAATTCGTCATGGAGGCCGTCCCCGAGGAATATGCCCTGCCGGCGCCCCGAAAGGGATCGGACCTGAGCCCGCCGCGCCCTTCCATTGGCGTAGCGGTCTATTGGCGGGACGTCCATGAGGATTATTGCGAGACACGACGGGCCGCACGGCCGTTGCCCCTCGGCTCCGGGCCCCATACCCTGCGCCTGCGACTGCCCGCGACCCCCACCAAACGCCGCCTGAGACTCGACCCGGGCGATTGGCCGTGTTATCTGCGCCTCCATGACCTTGCGCTCTATCGCGGACCGCGCGCCCTCTGGGTATGGGACGGCCGGCGCGAATCGCTGTTCGGGGAATCCCGGCGGGGGCTATCGCCCTCTGCGTCATTGGACACCGGGGTCGGGCTGTGGCTGTGGGATAACGACTCCTGGATCGAATTGGCGATCCCGGAAGAGTTCGTCGCCCATGCCGATACCATAGCGGTACGATTGTCCACTCCGCCTACGCACGGCGATGCGCTCGGCGCGCTCGAGGGCTGGCTTGCGCTATATGCCCAAAACCCGGAACGACCACCCCTGAAGCAGCTCCAGGCCGCACAGAAGGATCTGGAGACGACCCGCGCCACCCTCCAGCAGATCACCACCTCCCGATCCTGGCGCCTCACAGAGCCCCTCCGGCGCACGGCGACGCGGTTGCGCGCCGCCCGGCAGGCGCTCATAGGGGGTCCGCCGCAACGCATGCAGCGGCGCGCACTCGCCAAATCCCTGCTCCATCGCCTACCGCTGCCGGCGCGTGCCAAGGACGCGCTGGCCGTCTGGGGGCGAAGCGCCTACAGAAACCTGCTCGAGCAGGACTACGCGCTGTGGGTGCGGCGCTACGATACCCTGACCGATGCGGATCGCGGCGCCATCCGCCGCCAGATCGCCTCCTGGACCCACCCGCCCATGATCTCGGTGATCATGCCGGTCTACAATGCCCCGCCGCGTTTTCTGCAAGCCGCCATAGACTCGGTCCGCCATCAGCTCTATCCGCATTGGGAGCTTTGCATCGCAGACGACGCCTCCCCGGACCCGCGCGTGCGCCGCATTCTGCAGGATTACGCGAAGCGCGATACCCGGATCCGTGTCCACTTCCGGGCCAAGAACGGCCATATCTCGCGCACCTCGAACGATGCCTTGGCCATGGCCACGGGCGAGTTCATAGCGCTCCTGGACCACGATGACCTGCTGGCCGAACACGCCCTCTACTGGGTGGCCGCGGAGATCCTGCACCATCCGCATGTCGATCTGCTCTATAGCGACGAGGACAAGGTCGACGTGCGCGGCACACGCCACGATGCCTATTTCAAGCCCGATTGGAACCCGGACCTGCTCTTAGGCCAAAACTATGTCAGCCATCTTGGGGTATACCGTCGCGAGCGCGCGCTCGCCATCGGCGGATTCCGTGCAGGCTACGAGGGCAGTCAGGACTGGGACCTGGTGCTGCGCTTCACGACAGGGCTTGATGCCCACAAGATCCGCCATATCCCGGCGGTCTTGTACCACTGGCGCACCCTGCCCAATTCCACCGCCGCCTCGCTCGACGCCAAGCCCTACTGTATCGAGGCCTCACGCAAGGCGGTACAAGAATTCCTGAGCACCGAGGGCGCGCGGTTTGCCATGGACGCCGTATGTAACGGTGTCCATCATCTGCCGAGGCTGTCGGTCAAAGGCCGCCCCACCGTAAGCCTCATCATCCCCACCCGCAATGGTGTCGATGTCCTGCGGACCTGCCTGAACAGTCTCGAGCGGACCGTTTATCCGGATCGGGAGATCGTGGTCATCGACAACCAGAGCGACGACCCCGAGACCCTGACCTATCTGGCAAGCTTAAAGCGCGAGGGGCGTATCACACTCCTGCACTACGATGCGGAGTTCAATTATGCACACATGCACAACTGGGCGGTACCGCAGTGCTCGGGGGAATTTCTGTGTCTTCTCAACAATGACACCGAGGCCATCGCACCCGAGTGGCTCGCGGAGATGGTCGCCCATGCCCAACGCCCCGGAGTTGGCGCGGTCGGGGCCAAGCTCCTCTACCCCGACGGTACCATCCAGCACGGCGGAGTGGTCCTCGGTATCGGCGGGATCGCAAGCCACCTCCACAAGCATGTCGGCGGCGACAGCGGCGGGTATTTCGGCCGGGCGGCCCTCATCCAGACCGTTACCGCCGTGACCGGGGCCTGCCTTGTCATGCGCAAACAGCATTGGGAGGCCTTGGGGGGCATGTCGGAAAATCTCCCCGTGGCCTTCAACGATGTCGATCTGTGCCTGCGTCTGCGCGAGGCCGGCTACCGGAACGTCTGGGTACCGCAGGCGGTCCTCTACCACCACGAGTCCAAGTCGCGGGGGGACGAGCGGACACCGGCAAACCGTAAGCGCTTCGCCTCGGAATGCGCCTATATGCAATGGCGGTGGGGTCCGATGTTCGCAAGCGACCCCGGCTATAACCCAAACTTAAGTCTCGACCATGAACAGTTCGACCTCGCCAAACCGCCGCGTACCCCCAAACCCTGGCATGGCGCCCCGTCGATTATCGATGTCCCGTATGGCGCCCCGAACACCGAACCTGCCCCTGTCGACCTGCGCCCAGACACACCGATCGAGGCGCGCTTTGCCATACCGCATGCCGTCACCGGCACCCTCCATGGCCTGGATATCCTGGTCGGGACCCGTGCGGGGCCGTGCGACGGCACGCTCGTCCTTACCATCAAAGACGGCCTGGGGCACACCGTCGAGGCGCGGGGATCGCTCGCATCGCTGACGGATAACGCCGCCCGGCCCCTGCCGCTGCCGCTCGACGGTGAAGGCCTGGCCTTGATGGGGCAGGAGGGGCTCACGATCCGCATGCATCTGGAGGATACCGTCCACCCCCTGACCCTATACGCCTATCCCGTGAATGCGCGCTGGAGCCATGGCATCACAGGACACGACGATATGGCATTGCGCATTCGCCTCCATGTCACCATGACGACCGAGTTATATCCCGATGCCGATGCCGCACGACACACCCCATCAATGTGCGCGGACTTCAACACGCGTCCATCGCCGGCTTGAAGGACGCTGCGCCTATGGCCCATGCGAGCGGCAGGGCGTGTTACAAGCGCCGGTCCTGCCTCATCCGTTCCCGAGATCACAGCCCCATTCGACCGGCGGCAGGGGCACCCTCATCGCGTGGGGAATTGCGAGGCGCGGTCGATTCGGTCGGCCATTTTCGGACAACCGCAGAGAAAGGCCGTCGCACACGAGTCCCGACACCCAGGGAGGCGGCACATGATGCATGAAGCACACGACAATGTCCGGTGCACCCATACCGGCGGAGCCGACACGGTTGCCATCCTGCTATCGACCTACAACGGTGAGGCCTACCTCGCAGACCAGCTCGCGAGCTTGGAGCGTCAGACATACCCGTATTGGCGCCTCATCTGGCGCGACGACGGCTCGAGCGACCGCACGCGCGCCCTAATGAGCGAGTTTGGCGCGCGCGTCGGCAAGGCCCGCTGCCATGAGCTTACAGCGCCTTCGGGACGGCTCGGTGTGCTCGAAAGCTACATGACACTCGTGCGGGCGGCACAGGGATATCCGTTCGTCGCCTTCGCAGACCAGGATGATGTCTGGCTGCCGGAAAAGCTCGCCCGCGCTGCCCATGTCCTGCACGGCATCACGGATCGCCCGGCGCTTTACTGCGGTCGACAAAGGCTCGTCGATCGCGACCTGCGGCCGCTGCGCGCGTCGCCCGCCTTTTGCGCCGACCTCCCTTTTCCCGCAGCGCTCGCGCAGAATATCGCCACCGGCTGCACCATCCTTTTGAACCGCCTGGCCGCAGACATCATCGCCCGATCGCGGCCTCCGAAGATCTCCCTCCATGATTGGTGGTCCTATATCGTCGTGTCCGCCCATGGCGGACCGGTGTTCTTCGACCAGGAACCCTACATCCTCTATAGACAGCACCCCCACAACACCATCGGCTGCGCAAGTATCGCGACGCGCATCCGCCGGATGCTCCACAAAAAGCCCTCCCAGGTCCTGCAGGCCATCGATGCCCACGCCCAAGCGCTACAGGACTCCATCCCCACCCTTCCCCCGGAAACCGCCGACAAGCTCAAGCGCCTGAGGGCCACCTTGCGCATGCCCTACATGACGAGACTGGCATTTGCCTTGAAGCTCGATCTGCGTCGGCAGAGCTGGACCGAGAGCGTGCTTATGGCCTTGCGAACCACTACCGCGCGACTACCATAAGGGCCCGCGACAGCTCTTTTGCTTATTCTGGCGATCGTGATCGCGGCTTGTGGCGCTCGAGGGTCTCGCGAACGACAGGGAGGATAACCACAAGATTGTTGGTCGTGAGATTACCCTCCTGGCATTGTCGAATGTTCTGTGGATTGGCCGGCCATATGCGGGTCGATCTGCGAGAGGTCGCGCGTGCCGGCGACCCGGAAGATCACGGTACGGGAACCGGCCATAACCGCGGGCTGCACCCTGGACCGCCCGAACATTGGCCTGCGTTCAGGGCTTCGAGAAAACCCTTGGTGGCGCGGACCTGCGTCCAGCCCCCTTCGAGATGAGCGCACACAGGCGGCCGACGGCCGTCAGGGACTCACCCTTTGGGCAGGCGACGCGCACCATTGCCGACGCATCGCACGTACGACGTTGACCGGCATGCGCTTGCGAATTTCTGGCAGCGGCTCGCGATACACCCGCACCTCCGCAGCGCGTTCCGTGGTCGCATCCGCCATCAAGACCTCGAGGACATGGGGCGGCAGTGAGCGCGCGAGAACTCTACAGGGACGTCCCTCGCGGGCCCTGCAAGATCGGATGGCACTTCTACTCGGCCCGTCGCGTGAGGTCCAGGGCCTGCAAGGCCTCGGCGATCACGGGGCACTGATCGCAGGGGGCTGGGCGTTGGGAAACGAGCGCGCCGCCCCCACACGGAGGGGGCATTGCCGGCCGAACGGCTGGTTGTCCACCCCCACACGGAGGGGGTGGCGACCCGACCCAATCCACGGCAAACGCGCCATGGCGCTTATGGACACCCTCGCCGTGCCGCAAGGGCAGGGGTCCGGGATTTTCTCACGATGCTTTGAAAGGCGATGGGTACATGTCTTTTGCTTGGCGCAA
>JAJZZU010000146.1 GCA_021797365.1 Pseudomonadota bacterium
GTCGTCCTTGTCATAATCGAGATCAACGAACGGCACGCCGAGCTTGTCGGCAAAGCGCTTGTTCTCGGTCTTGCGTAGCTCGTATTCTTTCAGGGGGTGGATATTGGGATTGTAGAACAAGACCTCCAGAGTCATGCCCGATCGCTGCATCTCCTGCATGACGTCGGCTGCGCACGGCGCGCAACACGAATGCAGCAGCACACGGCGGTCGTCGCACGGCGGAATGAGTAGGGGGCGTTCGTCAGGCATGGCTCATTGTACCGCGGGGATCTTCTCTTGGCAGGCCCCCTCCGCCTTTTCCAGGATATCCGTGGTCGCCGTGATCCACGCCTCGGCGCGGGCGCTCAAGGTAGCGGCGTTCAGACCCTCTCCGGAGATCGGCGGACCGATCACTACGCGCACCACGCCCGGCTCCTTGATGAACGCCCGGCGCCCCCAGAAGCAGCCGGCGTTGTGCGCGACCGGCAGCACCGGGCAGCCGGCGGCGAGCGCGAGACGCGCGCCGCCAAGCTTGAAACGTCCATGACGCCCGACCGGCACGCGCGTCCCCTCCGGAAAAATGATGACATGACGCCCGCTCGCCAGGCGCTGGCATCCCCCCTGTATGACCTGATCTATAGCCTTGCGCTGGCGCTCGCGCGCAATGGCGATCGGCTGGCTCAAGGCCATCCCCCAGCCAAGCAGGGGGATCCACAACAGCTCCCGTTTCAGGACCCAGACATGCGGCGGGAAGATCCACTGAAAGGCCAAGGTCTCCCAGGTGGACTGGTGTTTGGAGAGGATGACGCAGGGCGCCTCCGGGATGTTCTCGCGCCCCGAGACCTCATAGGACAGTCCGCAGGTAAGCTTGAGCCACCACATATTGAAGCGCCCCCACTGGCTTATGACGCGGTAGCGCGGTATGGGGCGCAGCCAAAAGAGCGCAAGCACGACCGGCGCCCAGACGACGATCGACAGGATGAAGCCCGCCTGGAAGGCCGCGGCCGCGAGCGGTTTTTTCATGCACCACCGCTTACGCCATGGGACAAGACGGCATCCGTGAATGCCGCGAGATCGTCGTAGACAGGGACCCCCGCGAGGCCCTTGCCGTCGGCGATCGTGCGCATGCCCTTGCCGGTGCGCACCAGGACCGGGAGCGCTTGCGCCGCGCGCGCCGCCTCCAGATCCCGGCGCGTGTCGCCCACCGCGAACGTGCTGCTAAGGCTGGTCTTGAAGCGCGCCGCTATATCATAAAGAAGCCCGGGCAACGGCTTTCTACAGGTGCAGCCGTCCCGCGGGCCGTGCGGGCAAAAGAAGATGGCCTCGATCTCCCCGCCCCTATGATGGATCTCGTCCAACATGCGATTGTGTATCCGTCCGAGCATGTCGACGTTGAAGAGGCCTCGCGCGATACCCGACTGGTTGGTGGCGACCACCACCTGGATGCCGGCGTGCGTAAGCCGCGCGATCGCCTCCAGGCTCCCCGGTATCGGGCGCCATTCCTCCGGTGTTTTGATGTAGTCATCGGAGTCCTCGTTGATGACGCCGTCGCGGTCCAGGATGACGAGACGCATTACGAGTCCCGGAATTCCGAGACCCGGATGCGCCCCGCGACCATGCGCGATGAGCGCTTCATGAGGGCCTCCATCTTGTCCCAGAAGGCACGGTCGAGCGCGAAGTCCGCGGAGATCGCCGTGCCCATGAGCAAAATGAGCAGATCGGCGCATTCCTCGGCGAGCGCCTCCCGGCTCCGGCCCTTGGTGATGCAGGCCGAGATCTCGCCCAGTTCTTCGGCCATCAGTGCCACCCGGTAGACGAGTTCCTCGCCTCCGTGATTCTTCAGGTCATGCTTGTCGTGGAAACGCTGCACCGCCTCGCGCATGGCGGCAAAGGAGTCCTGGTTCCCATCATTCATGCGGGTCTCCCGATATCTTCAGGCACGACAGATCCCCCACCCTCTCGCACAAGGCGGCGAGCCGGGCCAGCAGGCGCAGGCGACCCCTGCGGGTCGTGGCATCCTCGCTCATCACGAGCACCTCCTCGAAGAAGGCATCGACGGCCGGCCGCAATTCCCCAAGCGACGCGAGCGCGCCTTCATAATCGCCATGGCCGCTGCGATCGTCAACCTCGGCCTCGCGATGCGCGATCTCCTGCGCAAGCCGCCGGTCGGCCTTCTCGATCCCGTTCCAGGGCTCGTGGTCGTCGAGGGGCTCATGATTCTGCCGCAGGATGTTGCGGATGCGCTTATGGGCGCCGACCAAGGCCGGGGCCGCCGGTCCTTGCGCAAAGGCCAGCAGCGCTCGTGCCCGTCGTATCGTATCGGTGATGCGGTCCACACCCCCCGCCAGGGCCGCCGCCACGATGTCTTGCGAAAGCGTGCCTTCGAGGAGGTTGCGCAGACGCTCGGCGAGGAAGCGATGCACGATATCGGCGGTATCGGCGGCGAGGAGTCCGGAGGGGTATTGGGCGCACGTAGCTGCGAGCAGCGGGGCAATTGCCAGATCCTGCCCGTGGCGCTCGCCCAAGGCCTCCAGGAGACGCAGCACGCCGATCGCCGCGCGCCGCAGGGCGAATGGGTCTTTATCCCCGGTGGGGCCCTGTCCGATTCCGAAGATGCCGACCAGGGTATCGAGCTTGTCGGCCAGCGCCAGCGTAAGACCGAGGGTGCCGTCGGGCAGGGCGTCGCCTGCGAAACGCGGCCGGTAGTGCTCGGCAATGGCGGCGGCGACGATCTCGGGCTCGCCGTCGTGGCGCGCGTAATGTCCGCCCATGATGCCTTGGAGCTCGGGAAACTCCCCCACCATGCCGGTCAAGAGGTCGGCCTTGCACAGGGCGCCCGCGCGCGCGGCCTGCCCGGGGTCTATGCCGAGCTTTTCGGCGATCACGCGCGCCAACCGCGCCAGGCGCGCGGCCTTGTCGGCGAGACTGCCCAGGCGTTGCGCGAACGCCACCTGCGAGAGCCCCTGTGCGTAGGTCTCGAGGGACCTTTTGCGGTCGGTGTCCCAGAAAAACCGTGCATCGGCGAAGCGCGCCGCCAGTACCCGTTCGTTGCCCTTGCGTATCGCCTCATCGTCTTGCGGCGCGATATTGGCGATCGTGATGAAATGCGGCAGGAGCCGCCCCTGCTGTTGCAAAGGAAAGTATTTCTGATGGCCTTGCATGGCCGCAATCAATACCTCGCGCGGCACCTCGAGAAAGCCCGCGTCGAAGGAGCCGAGCACCGCGTGCGGCCATTCGACAAGCGCGGTCACGAGATCGATGAGCCCGTTATCGACGAGCGGTTCGGCGGCGATCGTGGCCGCGAGCTGGGCGATCTGTCCGCCAATCCGTTCGCGGCGCTCGGCAAAGCCCGCGATCACATGGCCCTCGGATTCGAGGAGGGTCTCATAGGCCGAGGCCTGCGCAATCACGAGTGCGCGCGGGGCGTGGAATCTGTGGCCGCGCGACCTTCGTCCACTCACCACACCGAGCACCGGGATACGCAGGGCGCGCGCGCCATGCAAGGCCACCACCCAATGGACCGGCCGGACGAATTCCGTGGCCCCCGCCCCCCAACGCATGCGCCGGCGCGCCGGCAGCTGCTGCAGGACGCCTTCGAGGATGTCTGCAAGGACCACGGCAAGGCCCCGCCCGGGGCGCCGCTCACGATAGCTCAAGAACTCTCCGCGGTCGGTCGTGAGCCGCTCCAGGGCCTCCACGCCCACGCCCAGGGAGCGTGCAAACCCGTGAGCGGCGCCGGTCGGCGAACCGTCTTGCGCGAAGGCCGCCGCCACAGCCGGCCCTTTGCGGACAATGGTCTGGGCACCTTGGCGCGCGGCCACCCCTGTTATGCGCGCGGCGATGCGCCGTGGTGCCGCAAAGCTCTGTGTCTTGGAGTCGCAGGCCAGCAGCTGGCTGTCGGCCAGTGCCGCGCGCAGACCCTCTGTGAGGGCCTCCGCCAGCGCCACGAGTTCCCCTGGGGGCAGTTCCTCGGTACCGATCTCAACCAGCAGGTCGTTTCTCTTAGTCATGGCTCGGCCGCATCCGGGGAAATCCCAGCGTTTCGCGTTTCCGGTAATAGCCCTCGGCCACGCCGCGCGCCAGCGCGCGCACGCGGCCTATGGCGCGCGCCCGTTCGGTGACGCTCAAGGCATGGCGGGCGTCGAGCAGGTTGAAGGTGTGCGAGGCGTGCAGGACATGATCGTAGGCGGCAAGCGGCAGGTCGGCGGCGATCAGCCGCCGGCACTCGTCCTCGAAGGCCTGAAAGCGCGCCTGCAGTGCCTCGACCGAGGCCTCCTCGAAGTTGAAATGCGACTGCTCGACCTCGTTCTGCCGGTAGAGGTCGCCGTAACGGACATCGGCATTCCACGCGAGGTTATAGACGTTATCGCAACCCTGCAGGTACATGGCGAGCCGCTCCAGGCCGTAGGTGATCTCTCCTGTTACCGGCCGGCATTCCAGGCCGCCGGCCTGCTGAAAATACGTAAACTGGCTCACCTCCATGCCGTTCAGCCATACCTCCCAGCCGAGTCCCCAGGCCCCGAGCGTGGGCGATTCCCAATTGTCCTCGACGAAGCGCACGTCGTTCACCAGGGGGTCTATTCCCAGCGCCTGAAGGGATTTGAGGTACAGATCCTGAATGTCGAGGGGTGATGGTTTCAGCACGACTTGAAACTGAAAATAGCGCTGCAGCCGGTTCGGGTTCTCGCCGTAGCGGCCATCGGTCGGGCGCCGCGAGGGCTGCACATAGGCGGCGCGCAGCGGTTCGGGCCCCAGGCTCCCGAGAAAGGTCGCAGGATGGAAGGTCCCGGCACCCACCTCGACGTCGTAGGCCTGCTCGATAACGCAACCTTGTCTCGCCCAATAGCGTTGCAGGGCAAAAATGAGTTCCTGGAATGTCACATCATAGTCCTTGAAGAAGGGATGCGCGGGCAAACCCCGGTCGCGGCGCCGGTTTCGGCGTCACTATAAAGGGTGAGCGGCGCTTTCGGCAAACGCCGCGCGGTACGAGGGTGCGGCGGCGCGCCGATGGTGTATGGGGGCATGACGGGCGGTGGCTTGCAGGAGCCGCAGGATCTTGGCGGCGCGCCGGCGGAAATAGCGGCTGCGCGTGGCCGGATTCGCGCCAAGCGGGTCTGGCAGGGTGGCGGCGAGCTCCGCGGCCTGGCGGACGGTCAAGTGCGCCGCGCTTTCATGAAAGTAGTGGCGGGCGGCGGCCTCGGCCCCGTAGAGGCCCCGGCCGAATTGCGCGTCATTCAGATAGACCTCGAGGATGCGGTCCTTGCGCAGGAAGTGGGTGAGCGCCATCGTCAAAACCGCCTCGTTGGCCTTGCGAAAGAAGGTCCGCGACGGATCGAGGAAGAGGTTTTTGGCGGTCTGTTGGGTGATTGTGCTGGCCCCATAGACGATATGTCCGGCGTGCCAGTCGTAACGGGCCGCCGCCAGGATGGCGCCGACATCGAAGCCGTCGTTACGATAGAAAGTCGCGTCCTCGCCGAGCACCACGGCGCGACGCAGCGCCGGGGCGATCGCCGTCAGCGGCACGGGCCGCCAGCGCAACGGTGGGCCGCCGTGGCCTGCGCGTTCTTTCAGGTAGGCGGCCATGAACCGCGATCGCGGGACGGGGCCGTGCGCCAGGTGGGGGACCGCCACCCAGCGCGCCACGAGGGTGGCGAGGTCCAGGGCCGTGGCGGCCAATACCAGGCCGGACAGCAGACGCAAGAGGCGCATAAGTTCCCTTGGGGTGCGGGGGTGACTATCCCGCGATATACTGTCGGCCCGCCGCAAGGCTTCGAGGCGGGCGCAACAGCATACCGGGTGGAGGGGTGGCTCGCCAAGGACCTATGGAAAACCATAAACGCAAGGCGATCGTCCTGCTCTCGGGCGGCCTTGATTCGCTGCTCGCGGCACGTCTGATGCTCGATCAGGGCATCCATGTCGAGGGCATCAACTTTTTTACCGGGTTTTGCGTAGAGGGGCATACGCACGCCGTACGCCGTGATCGCAAGGATCGTCACGTGCGCAACAACGCCCTTCACAGCGCAGAACAGCTGGGTATCCGACTCCATATCGTCGATGTCATCGACGACTACAAGGATGTGGTCTTGAATCCGCGCCACGGCTACGGCGCGCACCTGAACCCGTGTCTCGATTGCAAGGCCTTCATGATCGGGCGCGCGCGGTCATGGATCGAGGAACACGGTTTCGATTTCATTGTGACAGGCGAGGTCTTGGGACAGCGGCCGATGTCGCAGCGCCGGGACACCTTTCCGGTAGTGGCGCGCGAGTCCGGCGCCCTGGATCGGCTGTTGCGGCCGTTGTCCGCGAAGCTCTTGCCGCCGACCCTTCCCGAACGCGAGGGCTGGGTGGATCGCGAGCGCCTCCTGGGCTTGAGCGGCCGTAACCGCAAACCCCAGATCGCCTTGGCGCGCGCCTATGGTTTCGAATATGCGCAGCCCGCCGGCGGGTGCTGTTTCCTGACCGATGAGAACTACGCCCACAAGCTTCGGGATCTGTGGGCAAGCCGCGGCGAGCGGCGCTACGATTTCGACGACATCATGCTCCTGAAGATCGGCCGCCACCTGCGGCCGCACCCGTCTTTCAAGCTCATTATCGGTCGCGAAGAGGGAGAGAACCGGTTTCTGGAGGGTTATCGCCAGCGCTTCGTGCATTTGTGGGCGCTCGACCATAAGGGACCCCTGGCCCTCCTGCAAGGCGATGTCGACGAGGCCGGTCTGGATCTCGCATGCGCGATCACCGCGCGCT
>JAJZZU010000147.1 GCA_021797365.1 Pseudomonadota bacterium
AGCGTAAATATGTAAAAGGAGCGCATTCTGATAGTGTTCGTCACATACCGCCGCGTGAGGGCTGCTCTCTCTCTCGCCAGTTGCGAGAGGATCTGAGCCGAATTGCTGATGGGGATTAAGCTGGAGTCTGAACAGGATCTGTGACGGGCAGCCGCTGGGTTTCTAACGGCCGGAGCGCCTCGATAATTAGTTCCCTGTGCGGGGAGAGTTGCGCGGCTGCTGACAGGAGCCCATGAGGCGTACGGGGAGGCAGTGGATGATCGAGGTAACGGATCTGGTCCGTGTGTATCGGGTGCCGAACAAGGCTCCAGGTCTTGCGGGTGCCATGGGCCACGTCGTGCGCCCGCGATGGCGCGACATCGTGGCCCTGCATGGCGTCAGTCTACGGGTGGAGGCTGGGGAGCGCATCGCATTCGTGGGCCCCAATGGTGCTGGCAAATCGACGACTCTGAAAATTCTGACCGGTGTGTTGACTCCGACGTCTGGAAGCGTGCACGTGGACGGCCTCGTTCCCTGGCGCGACCGGATCGAGAACAATCGTCAGATAGGGGCGATATTTGGCCACCGCACGCAGCTCTGGTGGGACCTTCCGGTCATCGAGTCTCTGGAGACGATTCGTCGGCTGTACGGGGTCGACCGGGCGGCCTTCGAGCACACTATGGATCGTCTGGTCTCTGTCCTTGAGATCGGAGGTTTACTCGAAAGACCAGCCCGTCAGCTCTCTCTTGGCGAGCGGATGCGCTGCGACCTCGCGGCAGCATTGTTGCACGAACCTCCCATCCTTTATCTGGACGAGCCCACCATTGGTCTCGACGTCGCCGTCAAAAACGACGTACGGCAGTTTCTTCGAAAACTGAGTAATGAGAGGTGCGTCACACTTATGATGGCCTCGCATGACATCGGTGATATCGACGAAATATGTGACCGCCTAGTCATGATGGAACGTGGGCGAATCGTCTATGACGGGAGCCTGGAGGCGGTGCGGGCGCGCTTTGGGCACGAACATCTGATCGAGTTGGTGTTTTCCACGGCGGTGCCCGACGCCGTTCTCACCGCTCGTGGACTGCTGGCGTCGTACCCAAACGTCTCACTCGTCGCCGATGGGGCCTATCGCCTGCAGATCCAGTTTGATAGCCGACTGGTGAGCTCAGCGCGTCTGATTCATGTGCTGCTGCCGGTGTTCCCCGTGAAAGATCTGCGGCTGGGTGGGCCAGACACTGAAGGCGTAATCCGAAGATTGTATAAGGGCGAGTTGAAGTACGAGGACGGCTGACTGTGTTGACAGCGAATATGGCATCGTATGGGGCCCTGGTGCGCGCGGCATTCCTGGATGGAATGGCGCGCCGGCGAACGGCCCTGTTTGCCTTTCTCGGCAATCTCGCCTGGCTTGTCATTCCGTATTCCATCTGGCGCGAAGCCTATTCGTCGGTCCATCGCGTCGGCGGTTTCGACTGGGGGCAGATGCGTACCTATCTGGTGTGGTCTTTCCTTATCAACGGGCTGCTGACGTTTCGGGTCGAGACCCAGCTCTTCAATCGGGTACGCACCGGCGAAATCCTGATGGAACTGATTCGGCCGATAGATCTCCAGAAGGGGCGTCTGGCGATGGTCGTGGGCGGCATTCTGGCCGATGGTCTCTTCAGTATCCCGTCCATGCTTGTGCTGGCGGGGATATTTCTGCGCCCGTTAGCGCCAGTGTCGGTCGAAGCCGGTGCGGCATTCGGTGTGAGTGTGGTGCTAGGGTTCGTGGTAAAGTTTTTGATCAGCTATCTCACGGCCGCAGTGTCGCTTTGGACGGAAAACATCGTGGGCCTTGTCTGGCTGCGCAACGCCGTTACGGATGTCTTGTCGGGCGCCGTGGTCCCGCTCGTATTGTTGCCGCCTGCGCTTGCCACGGTCGCTGCGTGGTCGCCATTTGAGGCGATCGTCTACATCCCGCTGTCCGTTTACCTGGGGCACGTAGCGCCTCTGTCGGCGCTTGCCGCGCAGGCCGCCTGGGTAGTGGTCTTGTGGTTGCTGGCGAGGGCCGTGTGGTCGGTCGGCCTAACGCGTCTCACGGTCCTTGGGGGTTAACCTATGAAGGACTGGAAGCGCTGGATCTCCTTGTATGTGAGGCTCATTTTCCTGCACATTCGCTCGCAGTTCGAGTTTCCGGGGGATTTTTGGATTGGGGTACTCGGTTCAGCGCTCAAGCAGGTCACGGGGTTGATCTTCCTGGGGGCGCTTTTTGCGCACATCCCGGCCATTGCCGGATGGAGTCGGTGGCAGGTCGCGTTTCTGTTTGCCATGATTCTGATACCCCAAGGCATCGCCGATGTTGCTGCGGCGGGCCCCTGGACCCTACGGACGCTCGTAAGTCATGGGGCCTTTGATCGCGTCTTGCTAAGCCCGGCCCCACCCCTGCTTGTGGTGTTGACTAAAATATCAAACTTCCATCAAGGCGCGGCGACCGGCCTCCTGGGTGTCGCGCTCGTTATGGTCAGCAGCGCTCATCTTCATCTGGCTTGGGACGTCGCGCACGCTATGTATTTTGGCTGCGCGCTCATAAGCGGCACGGTCATAGTCTCTGCGGTGAATCTGGCCGCGAACAGCTATGTGTTCTGGGAGCCCACACCCACGAGCGCCGTGCCGTTCTTTGTCAATAACATCGCCGAGATCGCCAAGTTTCCGATGAGCGCCTATGGTAAAACCGTGCAGTTTGCCCTGACCTACATCGTGCCATTTGCGGCGGTCAGCTATTACCCTGGGCGGATTTTGCTCGGTAAGTCGCCGCTTAATTTGGGGGCCTTCGCCTATACGCTCTTCATGGCGTTGGCGACCAGTATCGTGGCCTATGGCATCTGGACGCGCGGTCTCCGTCGTTACCAAAGCACGGGGCACTGAGAAAAAAGATCAGCTTAAAGGGGTACGCCATTGACATACAGAAACATCAACGATGTGCGGTATGTGTCAGTCCGCTGCCGTAATGGAAAAGATATTGTCATGTTCACCCCTGAACTTATTGCGCAATATTTGATTGACTCACCGCTCCTTCCTGAGCTGTTAGATATAGCCGCGTTGCCGTCTCTCGGTGCTACACTATATGTGTATCCAGATGCATCCATGAAGACATTCGGATGGCCGTCTGGCTTGTTGGCCACGACAGTGGGAAGTGGAGGTTACATATATCCGGCTGCGATGCCAGATGCGTCTGACGCCTTTCTTGTGGCTGCCCTAGACGCACATATTGACAGTATTGACTCCCGCACTGCGAGGCAGATATTTTACGATCTTGAAGAGACTCTTAGGACGCCGCGTGTATTACCTGGCGAGCACAAATTTGGGCTGCGGCGAGCGCGATCATCCACCAAACAGAAGCAGATCGAATTGGGCAACCTATCCTGGCTACCGGAGAAGGTGCAGAGGCAAGTTCTTGCTAGCTATGGTGTGGCGTATGGCCATTTTGTAGAATTACGCATAGTACGGAGCATAGTCAATAGCGACCCGAACCTCAGAAGAACACTGACAGAGGGCCAAATAGTCGCAATCGTACACATGGGGGCTGGTCCTATAGCGGACTATATTACGTTTGAGGTTGGCGAGAAAATGGTGGAAAGAAATATTGCCAAAGAGGATATACCGCGTGACATGATCCGCAAGGGCTATTATGGCGCGCCAAGGACATCTGACTTAGGGCGGGAGTATCTTTACGGGTATGAGCGCGGAGCATCGTACGCATTTCGCAACAGGCTACTTATATTGGACAAGATCGCCACTGTCGTAGGGAGATTCACAGAATGGCGAGAGAAACACCCCGCTATATTATCGCATAAAGTGCACTCAGGGATTGAGCGAGGGAGGGATCATGGAATTCCGATAATGCGGAGCTTCCGAGGCGTGCAAGCATTCTCAAATACCGAGGATGCGACCGCCCGCGAATATGGCTGGTATCTATTCGTAGCGGGCGGTCTTTTGAGTCCGAGTTATTTGGTTTCCGAGGGCGAGTATGGAAGCTTGTTTCTGAATCGTTGCTCTCACGGCATCCCGGCATGGGAGATGTTATCGCGTGGTGAGGACGGTTCGAGCGATACTGAAGGTATGGGAAACGGAGAAGTATTGACGAATGCCGTTATCGAGCCAGGACAACGCCAAAGGGACTGCCGTAATGGCGATCTCGTAATGCAATATCTGGCGAACAGTCTGGCCGTAAATGTGGTGGCGAGCTTGTCACCATTTATGTCATTTCATTTTAATGGCGTTCGTACTGAGCCGGCTAACAGGCAGCACGAATCGGAGAATACCTGAGCCTTTTGAGGTGAGAACATATGGTCGGGCTATTCGCCAGACGCGACTGGAAGAGGTTGTTTGCCAATGAAGATGACTGTAATCTTCTCCTAGAGTCACGATCACATGTCGTATTTGACTATAATGATATGTTTTTCGGGGCAACATCTGAGGAGGTGAGTTTGTATGCGGATGGATTAGTATATATGAATAGGAGCTTTTATGGTGAAAGGCGTCCGTTCGGTGTCAAACGGCGAGACGGGGTAGTGGTTATCGAAAAGAGAGTCTATAAATCGGCATTGCTCCGCTTCAGGATTGGGTGTTTCTCGTTCCCGCGGGTGGGAAATTTGGAACGGAGGTTCCGCACGGCAACGCGCGTGTTTGGCGATAATGACGGATGGTTGGGGCGCCGGTCGTATCTGGATAACAACATAGAGAGGCGGGCTCTTATATCCCTGATGTCATACCATGTAATGAACTGGTTCATTCCGTTCAGAGCCTTCAATCGATATTTAGTATCGCTCTTTGGCGAACAGGATGGGGAGCACATTTTCCGATCAATGTTTGTGTCACGCATTGGTAGTCACATTAGCTCATGTAGCAATGCGGACGATCGAATAGAGCATATAAGTAACCCATATAGTAAAAAGAGGGGCGTGTTGGACAGGGTCTCGGAGATATGTGAGTGGATGACGGAGTGCGATGCAAAGGATTATCAAACATTGATGGCAATAATGCACATAGCGATGCTGGCCGCCACTGAAGAAGAGCTTAGGAGGATCGTGCAGTTGCGCATATTTTCCGACGACCGTGGCAAACGAGACGTCGAATGATTTGCGCGCCACGACGGTCTTTGTTCAAGCTAATCTTGGCAGCGAAGCAAGCAAGAACAAAGATAGATATTTTTGGCTATATCCGGATCTCCCCACCAATAAAACCCGCAGATTCCCTAGCCTCATAGTGTTTTCCTCTGCCCTCACAGCGTACGCAAATCGGAAGGAATGTGCGCAGGGATATCGAGGTCTCCGATCGTAAGGAAGATCAGGTCAGCGAAGGGCTCCAAACCGCGGAATCCCGAGGCCCGGTTCTTCACGATCTTGAGTAGACGGTTGATGCCTTCGCCCACGGCATTGGTGAGCGGGCGTTCAATGAAGGAGAGGATATTGTCGAAGTGGTTCCGTACGGTGGTCACAAAGGTCTTGAGCGAGGGCAGCCGGCTTCTCAAGGCCGCGGTCATCCAGCGCTTCAAGAACTGCCTCGCCGCACCGGGATATGTGAAATGCCAGATGCGCTCGAACTCATCCTTCAAGACCCAAGCGCGATGGATGCGCCGGTTGGAGGTGCGTAGCGCGTTTAAGAAGCGCGACTGTTTCTTGGAGCGATTGCGTGCATGCATCCCGAGCATCCACCGCAGCCCCTTGATGGCCTGACGCCCCCGCTTATCCAGTCCCCGCCACTCGTCTTTCCGGACGGCATCAAGCGCCTCGTTCAAGGCCTTCACCACATGAAAGCGATCGATCACGAGGGTGGCGTTCGGGCAGTGGTGTTGAATGGCCCCAGTGTAGGCGCGGCCCCTGTCGCAACTCGCCCAGCGAATGCGCTGCTTCTGGCCATCCGATAACTGTTCGTTGAAGAACCGGTCGATGGTCTCGCGCCCCTTGCCCTGACCCACCCACACGACGTGCGAACGGTCCAAATCATAGATGATCGTGGCATATTTCCGGCCTTTGCAATACGCGATCTCATCGGCTCCGAGGGTCACCAAGCCCCGGATCGTGTGGCCCGTGCGCACCCGGGTGATGACCCGGTGCAGACAGTTAGAGAGCGTCGATGGGGCCATCTTCAGTATGGCGGCCGCTGCCTTTTGCGTCATGATCTGGCAGAGCGCGCAGATCCGAAACTCCAGGCGATAGGTGATGCGGGCATAAGGGGCGGCCCAGGGGATTTTCTCCTGCACGAGCCCATGGGTCGGGCAGAGGATCTCCTTGGGGGCATACCAGAACAGGGTCTTGCGGCCCAAGATCGCTACGTCCTCCCAGGATCGGGCCTCCTGGGCCTGGCGCACGATTGGGCAGCGGCGCTCACACACTGGGCAGCGGCAACCGTTTTTGAAGGGCTTGACCCAGAGATGGCGTTCCGTATCGCGTTGTTGGAATGAGAAGGCGGTGATTTTTAGGTCTTTCAGGCGGTGTATTTTCGCCAGCAACGTCAGGCGGCTCTGGGTTTCCTCTCTTTGTCGATGACTGGTCAACAACTGAGAGGAGACCTGTGTTTACCCTCCATTGCAAGCCCTTGTACGCCCCGACAGATATCACCCCACCTAACGCCTATCCCACCCTGGCCCGTTTACGCCGCCACACCCATCAGCCCTGCCTGATTATCAAGTCGATACCGTGGGGAAAGTCGGATAGAGCCCAAAAGGGAAGTCGGGGGCTG
>JAJZZU010000148.1 GCA_021797365.1 Pseudomonadota bacterium
GGGAGCAGTGCGGGCGCAACCCCAAACTCATGCTGCGCCGTGTCGCGCAATCGCGGCTCGACGAGGCCGCGGCGGATCCGCTGTTTCTGGAGGAGTATCAGCGCGCCCTGTCCATATACGACACCTACCACGCCGTGCGCCTGTCCTCCAAACGGACGGACATCGACCCGCGGACCGATCTTGTCGCCTACTTTTGCGCCGAATTCGGTCTCCACGAGAGCCTGCAGATCTACTCCGGCGGCCTTGGCATACTGGCCGGCGACCACTGCAAGGCGGCAAGCGACCTGGGCCTCCCGTTCGTCGCCGTGGGTCTCCTGTACCGGCAGGGGTACTTCACCCAGACCATAGACGCGCAGGGTAACCAGATCGTCGGCACCGCGCCGGCCTTGCTCGCTGATCTCCCGGTGACGCCGGTGTGCGACCATGAGGGGCATGAGCTGCGGGTGTCGGTCACCCTTCCCGGGGGCCTTGTGGCACTTAAGGTGTGGCGCGTGGCGGCCGGGCGCATCCGCCTCTATCTGCTCGACAGCGATGTCCCAGAAAACACTAGCGCCGACCGTGGCATCACCTGCCAACTCTACGGTGGCGACCGCGACACCCGGTTGCGTCAGGAGATCGTCCTGGGCATAGGCGGCGTACGCGCGCTGCGCGCGTTGGGTCTTGCGCCCACCGTCTGGCATATCAACGAGGGCCACCCCGCCTTCCAGATCATAGAGCGTATCCGCGAACTCACGACCCAAGGCCAGGATTTCGACAGCGCCATGGAGGTCGTGGCGGCCGGCACGGTGTTCACCACCCATACACCCGTACCTGCCGGCCATGACATCTTCGACCAGGAACTGTTCGGGCGCTACCTCGAACCCTATGTCGCCGATCTTGGGATCACCCTGGATGAACTGAAGTCTTTGGGATCGAGCCCTATAAGTCAGGGTGGATTCAACATGACCGCCTTCGCCCTGCGCGCATCGCGTCTGCACAATGGCGTAAGTCGCATCCACGGCGGGGTCGCCTCGCGTATGGAGGCCTACGTCTGGCCGCAGATCCCATGGATGGAAAACCCCGTCGGGTATGTGACCAACGGCGTGCATGTGGCAACCTTTCTTGCCCACGAATGGAGCAGCTTGTTCGACGTACGCTTTGGCAGCGAGTGGCGCAACAAGCTCACCGAGGCCGACTACTGGGCGCGCATCGACACCATTCCTGACCACAGCTACTGGAGCGTCCACCAGTCCCTGAAGGGCGCGATGCTGGAGGCTGTACAAAAGCGCGTCACCCGCCAACATCGGCGGAACGGGGCAGGTGAGGGCGTGATCCGGCGACTTACGCGGCAACTGGAGCCCGACGCCAAGACACCGCTTGTCATAGGCTTTGCGCGGCGCTTTGCGACCTACAAACGCGCCGGCCTGCTGTTCGAGGACCCCAAGCGGCTCGCGCGCCTTTTGAACGACCCAGATCGGCCGGTGCTGCTGCTCTTTGCCGGCAAGGCCCACCCTCATGACCACCCGGGTCAAAACCTGATCCGCCTGATCCACGAGTTCTCACGCAGCCCGGAATTCGAGGGCAAGGTTATCCTGATCGAGGGCTACGATCTCGCGCTCGCGCGAAGGCTCGTGACCGGCGTCGATGTCTGGCTGAACACCCCGGAGTATCCCCTGGAGGCGAGCGGCACATCGGGACAAAAGGCTGCCATCAACGGCGTCGTGAATCTGAGCGTCCTTGATGGCTGGTGGGGTGAAGGCTATGCCGGCGACAACGGTTGGGGCATCTGTCCGCACAAGGGTCCGATCGACAACGATCAGCGCACCCGAGAGGAGAGCGCGGAGGTGCTGGATATCCTGGAGCAGCAGGTCGTGCCTCTCTATTTCAATGCCGCCGAGCACGGCTATTCCCGATCGTGGATCGCCATGTCCAAAGCGGCGATGCGGCGCGCCATGCCGGTCTTCAATGCCGAACGCATGGTGCTCGAATACGCGCGCGACTATTATCGCAAGGCCGCCGGCCATGCGCGGCAGCTGGCGGCCGACGAGGCCGCGGGAGGGCGCGCGCTGGCACGCTGGAAGCGGCAGGTGAGCAGCGCCTGGAGCGGGGTGCGTCTCGAGCGCGGCCAGGACATCCCTGAAGCGGTCAAGGTTGGCGAATCCCTGCACCTTACGGTACTCGTCCACGGCAACGGCCTGCGCCCGGACGACCTCATCGTCGAATGCCTGTTCGAGTCCAGCGACGACCTAGGCGAGGTGCTGCTCCGCGATCAGGCGCCGTTCGTGGCAGACGGCGTCGATGGCGAGGGGCGCCTCGTCTTTCGTCTCGACCACGAGCCCCGGACATCGGGATTCCAGACGCTTCGTATCCGCGCCTACCCCTACCACGCCCTGCTCGCCCATCGTTTCGAGCTCGGCTGCATGGTGTGGTTATAGTCGCCGGCGTGATCGGCCCACCTGCATCCCCGGTTTGGAACCGCCGGGGATGGGGCAGGCGTGTATCCCGGTCACGATGGCGTAAGCCAGCGATAGAGCGTGCGTCGCTCGATCCCGAGGATACGCGCCGCCGCCCGCTTATTGCCACGCACCCGCCGCAGGACCTCGTGCACGTAGGCGCGCTTGCATTCCTCCAGGGTCACGAGATCGCTCGTGCCGGCCTGGTCGGGGGGCGTGGCGCACGCCACCGGACCCTGCGCCCGACCATCGGGACGACACACGCGCTCGGGCAGATCCCAGACACCGATGCGCGGGCCACGCGCAAACGCCGCCGCCGACTGGACGATGTTGCGAAGCTCGCGGACATTGCCCGGGAAGGCATAGCCGTGCAGCACATGCAAGGCCTCGGTCTCGAAACCGTCTACGGCACTACCCATCTCCGTATGGCACGCGCGCAGGAAGTGCCGCGCCAAGACTGTGATGTCATCACATCGACCGGCGAGGCCCGGCAGGCTCACAGTCAGCACATCAAGGCGATACAAGAGGTCATCGCGAAAACGCCCGCGCGCGGCCGCCAGCGCCAGGTTTCGGTGGGTGGCGGCGACGATACGCACATCCACCTGATGCTCGCGCACCGCCCCCACCGGCCGCATCCACCCGCCCTCGAGGGCGCGCAGAAGCTTGGCCTGGGCAACCAGGGGCATCTCCCCGATCTCGTCTAGAAACAAGGTCCCACCGTGGGCTGCGGCAAACAGCCCCTCGCGGCTGCGATTCGCGCCGCTGAAGGCCCCGGCGGTATAACCGAAAAATTCGCTCTCCCACAAAGACTCGGGTACCCCTCCGCAATTGACGGCTACGAAGGGGCCCTTGCGGCGCGCACTCTCACCATGGATCGCGCGTGCCGCAAGCTCCTTGCCGGTGCCGCTCGGCCCACTCAGCAGTACCGGCACATCGACACGCGCGGCGCGTACCAGGCGCTCGATCAGCGCCCGCATATCCGTGCCACATCCGAGCATTCCGTGAAACCGCAGGACGTCCGGTACGGGCGGCGACGATCGACGCGCGCCGGCCGCAGACAAGCCCAGCGCCTCGTGGGCCTGGACAACGGCCGCCGGCAGGGCGGCACCCTCGGCACGACGCGGGCCCCCGTCGTGCCCATCGCCCGCAACCGGCGCCGCGGGCCGCGGCGACAGCATCATGAACGCCGGTGGCCTTGCCGCGGCGCGTATCCCCGCACACAAGGCCATGCTGCCGACCTCCCATGGCAGGCCGCTCACCACCAGATCCGCCGGCCAGCGCGGCAGGAGCGCCAAGGCATCATGGGCGCTCGCCGCCGTCTGCACCACGGCGCCGGCGTCCGACAGTCCCTGCTCTAGCTGCGTACGCGCGATATCACTCTCATCCACTATCAGGATCTTTGATCCTTGCATGCCTCCTCCCCCCTGGCACCACGCCCACGACCTGTGGCATGACGCCTCTGTATTACCGCCTCATGTGTCGTTTCGACACAGGCGCGCACCGAAAGTGTCGCGCTCGGCGACCACCGCGCACCCGCGTCCCGGCGCACAACCGCGCCCCTCACCCCGCAGACGGCGGCAGACGGGGCGGCTGGCACGGGCATTGCACTCCCTGGGCGAGCCAATCAATCGAGGAAAGACATCACGATGGAGTCATCCCGAACCGCCCTGCGCCTCGCCCTGACGACCGCGATCACACTCGCCTCCGCAAGCGCGTTTGCCGCCACCCAGGCGCCCGCTGCCGCCACCGCGCATATGCCGCCGCCGGGGGCCACGGCCATGCCGCGCATCGGCCACACGACCCTGAAACACTTCGTGACCGCCATTCGTCATGTCTCGCAGATCCGCGCCGCCTACGCCAAAAAGTTGCAGGCGATGAAGGGGCAGCCGGGCGCGGCCCGCGGGATCCAGGTGCGCGCGCAGCAGTCCATGATCGCCGCCATCAAGGGGCAGCACCTCACTCTGCCGCAATACAACAACCTCGTCCGGCAGGTCGACGCCGACCCCACACTGCGGGCCCGCGTGCTGCACATGCTGCGCCAGTAGTCACAAGGCCGTGGCGCCCCACGGGCGCCACGGCCCTTCTTTCCTATCTTTTTGCCCGCGCCGCGTCCCAGCAACAGTTGCGTGCGCGCGACCCATGCCGGCTGCCTCTAATCCGATGAGGCGGAGACCCCGGTCCGGCGCACCGTCACCCCCTCTCCCAAGGCCCGCGCCATGCGCGCGGCCGGTCGCTCCAGCCAGCGGTAGGCCATATCGGCCGTCAATAGCGTGGCCACGAAGGTGCCCGCCAGCAAGGGCGCGAGAGCGATATGTCCATAGAACAAATGGAGCGCCGCGAGAAGCACGAGCGGGTGAAAGAGGTAGAGACTGTAGGATATGCGCCCGAGATACTGGAAGACGCGGTGGTCGAGCAGCGCCTTGACGGCGGGTTCATAGGCGATCACCACGAGTCCCAGGGCGGCCCCCATCATGGTCGGCCAGTCGTGGACCAACATGCGGTGATCGCCGAGCACAGCCAGGGTGCGCGATCCGTAAAAATAGAGCGCGAAGGCCAGCACCCCAAGGATGAGTCGCCGTCCCGATGATAGCGTAAGATAACGCCTCTTCACCGCATCCCTGTGACAGGCGAGCAGGGCGCCCAACGCAAACGGCGCGAGATAATAGACCGTATCGCTATAGGCGGTAAGCCCTCCGCCCATGACCGTCGCCGCCCACGCCCCGCCCGCAGCCGATGCCGCGCCGCGCACGAAGATAGTCGCGACGGCCAGGGCCGCAAAGGGCAGCCAGGCCACGGTCCACGCCGACCGCCTCACCCACACGACGATCAGCGGAAAGATGAGCGAGACCCGCATCTCCTGCACGAGCGTCCAGATCGTGAAGTCGTAGCGATCCGAATTGAAGGCATCCACGAAACCGGCGTGCTCCCAGAGTGAGCTTACATTCGGCGACCAGGACCAGAACTTGTTGATCCACGGGCCCAGCCCCGGCAACGGTCCGGTATACAGGAAGGCGGCGCCCAGGATGCCGAGAATCACCGCCCCGGCGTAGGGCAGATAAAGGCGCACGACGCGCTTTTTGAGATAGGCGCCATAGCTCAGACCGCCACGCTCCCACATGATGTAGAGCACATAGCCGCTCAATACAAAGAAAAAGACCACCGCCGCGCGGCCCGCCCAGGCCAGTCCAAGCGGGGTATAAGACAGCCATTGCAGGGTATGATAAGCGTGCGCATAGCGGCGTCGGCCGGCATCGGCCAGGACCAGCACATAGTGCGACAAGACCACCGACACGGCCGCGAGTCCGCGCGTGGCATCCAGTGATCTGACCCGCCCATCCGCCAACGCAGTCCCCCGTGCCCCAACGCCACGCCCGCCCCTTGCCGACGCCTACCTCTGTGTAGAGGGCCGTAGACCTCAGCAGTTCCCGTCGTACGCCGATCAATCCGGCACCGTAGGTGGTGGGTAACAGGTACGGCCTGGGTGCGATGCGCCACGATCATGGCGCTGCGACCGACATCCTTCCCCTCGGTGGGCATCGCCATCGACCCTGAGGTACCCATCGGCGCAGGCCCCGACCCCCTATTCGACCGCTCGCTGCAACGGGGGTTGATCTGCTACGACGGGCGATGTTTGTGCGCAAGGGGCCCCAGCATTGATGCCGGAGAGGGAGGGTGTCGATCGCGAGGCGATCACCGTCCCCTGGTTGATCCATGGGGCGCAATCGTCGCTGAGTACCACAATATTATTGATTATTAATTCTATAAAACATTAGCGGCCCGGATTCGTGCGCCCATACAGAAATGCCAGACGCGCGAGACGCGCTGGGATGGCCTCCGCGACATCCTCCCAATGGAACCGGAATCCCCAATTTCCGCCGCACTTCCCCGGGGTATTCATGCGCGCGCTACTGCCAAGACTCAGCACGTCCTGCCACGGTACCACGGCGAGACCGGCAACCGAGGCGATGACCGCGCGCATCACCGCCCACGCCGGGTCGCCGTTGGCATCCGGCAGATAATCATGCACGAGGGTCCGTTCGCGCGCGGTCAGCGCCGCATACCAACCGGTCGTGGTGTCATTATCGTGGGTGCCAGTATAGGCCACGCTGTTGGCCTGGTAATTGTGCGGGAGATGCGGATTCCCGGGATCACCGTCGAAGCCAAATTGCAGGACACGCATGCCCGGCAGATCGTAGCGGTCGCGCAGGGCATGGACATCGTCTGTGATGATACCGA
>JAJZZU010000149.1 GCA_021797365.1 Pseudomonadota bacterium
AAGGTGCAACCCCATATGCGTGAGGAAGCCGATCGGCAAATACTTGGTCATGCGCTTGCCGATCTCGATCAGCCACGGGGGCGTCAGGGACTGGTTGGTCTTGCGCAGGAAATTGATCAGGACGCGCGTATCCTCGATGCGGCCGGTCTCATACACCTGCCCCAGGAATTCGTTATCGAATATCGAGGATCGGGTTTCGGGCGTATGCCCCTCCTCCTCGAGCCAATGCGCCAGCGCCTTCATCACCCCCTCCGGCTTGACATCCTTCGGGCAGATATTCGTGCACCGGTTGCACGACACGCAGGTCCAGATGATGTCCTTGTCCTTCAGGATGTCGTTCTTCAGACCCAGGTTGGTGAGATAGATCCAGTAGCGGGGATTGAAATCGGTGTTCTGTGCATACACCGTGCATGAATTCGTGCACGATCCGCACTGCCAGCAGCGATGCACGTTCTCGCCGCCCGAAAAGGTGCGGATCTGGCGCGCGAAATCCGTATCGTAGTCCGTCAGATACCGTGGCAACACCATCGTGTTCCAGTGCCCGGACACATCGACGCCGTCCAACACCAGGTTGTCGCTCGTCTGGAGCCGGTCCGCGTCGATGAGTGTCTTTTCGTGAATAGCCATGTCAGCCTTCTCTCCTCGTTGCGCTCAATGCAGCACCTTCTTCACGCGCGAATCCGTGCGCCGCGCCGCGTCTATCCCCAAAAGCTTCTTTACCACCTCGAGCGGATCCCCTTTGCCACCGAAATCCGCGTTCAAGAGCCCCATGCCGCTCGACAGCGCGCGCATATAGTCGGCGTAGGCATGCGCCAAAAATACGTCGACGATGAATTCGGGGTTTCGGTACAGGCCATTTTCGGCCATGCGCTCGGCCAACCACCGCCGCCCGGCCTCGTAGATCCCGGGATCGCTTCCAAGCGGCACCTTATCCAAGGTATCCCCGCCCTTCACAAACTCCCGCAACGCGCCGGCGTGCACCGCCTGATCCCACACCCAGCGGGTCATGAGCGGGTACTGGACGGGGGCCCGGAAATGCAACATCTCCGCCCCGAGATCCGTGAGCGCGCGACGCACCTTGCGCTCGCCCTTGGGTGTGCCATCACTCACCACCGGCACCCCCTGCGTGAACAAAGCCAGCCGTTCCCCGAGGGGGCGCGCGCCATACAGCAGATCACGCACCGCCTCGCGCACCGGCACGGCCCCATAGGCCTCGAGCGACGGCCATACGCGCTTACGCGCCGGCATCACCGTCTCGACCAGGGTCTCCAGGGCCTCGAGGTCGAAACCGTCCAGACCCTCGCGCCCGAGCACTTTGGCAAACAACTGGTGCTTCACCTCGAGCGCCGAGATGAACGGATCAATCCCGCCCTCCTCGCCCAGGATCTCCAGAAACCGCGCGAACTTCTGGGCAAACACCCGCCCATCGAGCTCCACCGCGAGCGCCGCCGGTTCGACGATCTCGCCGCCGGTGCTGTTGCCTGCGGCGCCCTCAGGCGCTCTTTTGAACCAGAGCATTCATGTCCGCGACGGCGCGCAGAGCGGCCGCCGTGCCTTGCGAGATCGAGTCATCGATCGTCTCGGGGGCCAACGCCGCGCCCACCGCATAGATCCCCCGGCGGGTGGTCCCGCAGGTGTTCGTGTAATGCTCGGCGCGATCGATGAACCCGTGCTTCTCGAGCCCGACGCCAAACACCCGCGCGATCTCCGGATTGTCCTCATTCGGGTCCATACCCACCGCGTGCACGACCAAGTCCATGGGGATCACGATCGGGCGCTTGACGAGCGTATCCTCACCCTTGACGAGCAGGCGGCCGTCGGGGGCGCGCGTCACCTCGGCGATACGCGCCTTGACGAACTTGGTCTTGAACTCTTCCTGCGACTTCCAGTAGAAGCGGTCCTCGTAAAGACCGAAGGTGCGGATGTCCATGTAATAGATGAACACATCCGTCGTGGGCGAAAGCTCCTTGATCTCCATGGCAAGGTTCGTCGACACCGTGCAGCAGATCTTGGAACACCACTCGCGCCCGATCTGCCGATCCCGCGAGCCCACGCACAGAAGAATCGCGACCCGCTCGGGAACGCGGCCGTCCGAGGGACAGGCGACCTTGCCGGCCGCCACCATCTGTTCGACCTGGGTCGTTGTCACGACGTCCTCGAAGGTCCCAAAGCCCCACTCCGGCTTGTTGATCGAGTCGAAATGGGTAAAGCCCGTGGCCAGGATGACCGATGCGCACTCGACCGTCTTGCCGTTCGACAAGGTCGCGGTGAAGTTCCCGGCCTCGCCGGCAAGCTTCGTCACCTTCGTCTCCTTGTGGATCGTGACGTTCTTTGAGTCCTCGACGCGCTTGACCATGCGGCCCATGGCGTCGCGCGCCCACTCGCCGGACGGCACGAGCTTAGCGTAGCCGGACAATATCGGCGTACCGCCGAGCTTCGCCGCCTTCTCGACCAGCACCGCCTGCGCGCCGCTGCCAGCCACCCCTGCCGCCGCCGCGAGCCCCGCGGGCCCGGCCCCAACCACCAGCACCGTTTTTTGCATCACTTACGCCTTGCCCCCCAAAGCCAACTCAGGATTATAGAGATATTCGATGTTGCCCTGCTCGACCTGCTTCAGGTATTTCTCGAAATCACCCTTCGCCTTGTTCCAGTCGATGCCCATCTTCTCGACGAGTTCCTCGCACGGGCTGGCGTGCCACTGGAGCTGCACGATCTTGAACGGGTCCGCCCCACAGGCCAGCGCCGCGAGCTGGACGTCGGCCATGATCGGCACCTGGAAGTTCTGACCATGCGCCTTGCCGATCCACTGGTTCTTGTCCATGGTCGTGATGCACCCGGTGTCGTTGCCGATCATGACGTCGGCATTGGCTTCCTGGCGCGCCACCTTGATCTTGCGGTCCATGGTGAACGAACGCGTAAACTCGCGTTCCGAGATGATGTGGCGGAACCCGAAACCACAGCAGTCGTACCACGTCGAGTAATCGATCACCTGAGCACCGAGGGCCTCGGCGATCGCGGTCCCTATGGCGGTGCGGTTACCGTTCAGGGTCTCGGCATCATAAATGGCATCCTCGTGCACCATCTTGTAGTAATGGCACGCCACGTGCATGGTCACGCGAATGTTGGACATGTCGATCGTCTGCAGCTCGGAGGCGATACGGTTGCGCATGACATGCACCCACTCGGAGTAGTGCACGATCTCCTCGGGAATCACGAGCTTGCCGTCGACGAGCCGGCCGAGCTTGCCAAGGATCTTTGTGACCTTCTCGCGCAATTCCGACGACTCGATCAGATATTTGCGGATCTCCTTGTAATTCCCAAACGACGTCCCGCAATGCACGAGCGGAAAGAAATGGCCCAGTTCGAACCCATGCTGCTTGCCCGACACATAAGCCTGGTGGAAGTTGCGCAGGAACACGGCGGCCAGCGACTCGACGTTGCCGATACCCGAGCCATGGTAGTTCCACGCGGTGCACGAGGTCTGATCGGTCTCGTCCAGATAATCCTTGCCGGGGACATAACCGAACTTGTTCATGAACCACAGGAGGGAGGTGGGGTAACCGGGGATATTGCCGCACTGGCCGCAGGACTTGTGGTGCCAGAGCTGCTTGGTCGGGATCTTCTTGTCCCAACCAAAGAGGGTCTTCACCATCTTGGGCTCGTGCTCGTCTGTGATGCGATGCACGATGATCTGGCCGTCCTTTTCCAGCTCCCACATATGGTCGCGGATGTCGTCCATACGGTCGGCGAGGTCAAGGGTGCGCCGGTCGATCTGTTTTCTCACCCATTCCGTGGCCTTGGCGGCATCGGCCCCCGAGAGATTGGTCTGCTGGAAAAACGACCCGTGACCGGCGATTCCCTGTCCGTCGGTATTATGGAATCCGGGTTTCATGGTGCCGGCGCCAGCGCCGGCAGCCGAGGCGTTATGGTTGCCGGGGCTCTGTTCGGTAGGTTTCATATGATGTCTCCTCACGGCTCTACAAACGTCACATTCTGGACCGACGTGAAGTCCGACTGCTTAGTCGTCCTTCTTCTGGTCCTCCTGGGCTTCCAGCCAGTCGCTGTAGTCCTCGCGCTTCTCGTCGATGAAATCCTCGATGACGTCAAAGAGGTTTTCATCGACGATCTGCAGGGCGTCCATCACGCCCGTCATCTCCCAAATCGTGTACATCTCCACCGAGGTCTTGAGTGATACCTCCCAGGCGGTCTCGGTGGTCTGGAGCGTGCGCACCGGTATGGCCTTGCGCAAGATCTTGAGATCGCCTTCGACCTTCTGGATGTTCGGGCCCCAATCCGGGAAGTGATCAGGTTGGATCATGTCCGGCGACAACTGGTTCCCGGTCGTGATCAGCTTCAACATCACCCGGCCAAAAGGCCGAAGCACATCCTTGGCCGACTGCATGCCATGCTTGATCGAGACCTCGCGCATGATGGCGATGAGTCCGCCAGGCGAGTTCTTGAACGGACAACGCGCCGCGCAGGTCATGCACTGCGCGCACGCCCAGATCTTTTCCTGCATGGCATCGTAGATTTGTTCGACGTTTTCGGTCCAGAGGAGCTGGACGATTTCGCGGGGACTAAAGTCGTAGAAGTGGGCGGCGGGGCAGGTCGCGGTGCAGACACCGCAGTTGAGACAACCATTCAATTCGTGATCGTAACGAAAATCGTTACGAATATCGTCATAAATCTCTCGCATCTCCGCATAGGTCGCCATAATTGCTCCTTCGACGCTTCGGAATATTAGAAACTACTGATAGTTTACCCGACACCGCCCCTGGCGTCTATCCCAGGGCCGCAGAATACAGGTAATAAACAAAACCCTACATAAAGAGGCAGATATCCGACTCGCCCGCAAACTCGAAGAAGGTCGCGGCACCGCCCATCTCGATCCCCGAAATAAAATCGCTGGGGCTGAACCCGAAAAGGTCTACGGTCATCTGGCAGCCGATCATTTTGACATCGGCCTCGGCGCAAAGATTCCGCAGATCCTCGAGGCTCGCCACCCCCTTCGATTTCATCTTCTGCTTCATCATGGCCGTCATCATGCTCTGCATGCCCGGCAGGGCCTGCAGCAGCACCGGCATGGGCATCGGCATGGGCATGCCGGGGTTACCAAGCGAGGTGACCTTCAGGTGATCGAGGCTCTTACGGAGCAACTGCAGGCCGTAGAAGGTGAAGAAGATCTGGACGTCATATCCCAGGGCGGCCGCGGTGGAGGCAAGGATGAAGGGCGGGTAGCCCCAGTCCAACGTGCCCTTCGTAGCGATGATGGCAAGCTTTTTGGTGGTCATAGGGGCGTCTCCTGTTGACCGTGGTCAACTATGCCTTTTTCCGGAGCACAAACGTGAACTCCCCGTTTGCCTCTCCCGATTCGACAAGCTCATTGCCGGTCTGTTTGGCAAAGGCCTGAAAATCCTTGATAGCGCCGGGGTCGGTGGCCACGACCCTCAGGGTCTGTCCGCCGGTGAGGTCATTCAGCGCCTTCTTGGTGCGCAGGATCGGTAACGGACAGTTCAAACCGCGGGCATCCAGTTCCTTATCGAAGTTCGCCATATTTCCTCCAGTTGTGTGAGTATTTTAAGACTTCGCCCTCACGGCATCCAGGGCATCTGGCCCACGAGCCGATGGGACGGCCTTCCGTATAACTGCCTATCGCAAACCCCGACCCGACGCCAGGGACCCGCGGCCGGTCCCGGACCTCACGGGGCCCGCTCATCAATAGGGGCGATTGGCAGGCCGTTTCGTGCCCACGCCATGATGCCGCCGCGCAAATTGTAGAGCTTGTCGTGCCCCTGCTGCCGCAAATACATGCAGGCCTGCGCTGACCTTGCGCCGGATTGGCAATAAAAGACCACCGGTTGGGCTTTGTCAAGCAATCCGGCGTTCAGGGGAAGGAGATGGAGGGGGATGGATTGTGCCCCCGGGATCGCCCCGCGCGCTACCTCCGCCGGGGTACGTACATCGACGAGGACGAGATTGTCATCGCCCTCCTGCAGGAGCTTTTGAAGGTCCAAGGGATCCAGGTCCTGGAATGCGACCATAATCGGGCAAAGCCTCTCTATGTAACTAGGTCGTGAAATACTGATGTAGCCCGCAAGAATGCACCCTTTCCGGATGGGTTGCAAGCACTGGGCGAGGCATAAAATCCGCGTTTGGCGTCCCAAAAATTTCCAATGATTGCCCGCCCGCGCATTCGTGGACTACCGGCCGCAATCGCGCGGCGCGCCGGCCATCCACGGGGGTCATTAGGTGCTGTGAAAGAATAACCTAGACATTGCGCTGGATGGGCGGTACATTCTGTTGCATGGATCTGCGAGAAAAGGCGCTACGCGAGAAGTTGGCGGTGGTACTGCCGCTGATGAACGAAAGGCAGCGGCGGATAGTGGCGGCGGTCGAGGCGCGAGGGTACGGACGCGGCGGCGTGCAGGCCGTGGCGCGCGCGACCGGGATGAGCCGTCAAACGATCTACCGGGGACTAGCGGATCTGGAGGCGGGCGCGCCATCCGAACGGGTGCGGGCCGCGGGCGGGGGCCGAAAACGGCTAAGCGCACACCAGCCGCGGTTGGCGGAGACGCTCGAGGCGCCGAAACCTTGATTCCCCGTTTG
>JAJZZU010000150.1 GCA_021797365.1 Pseudomonadota bacterium
TACGAACGTCACAGTGCCTATATCGTGGAGCACGCGGAGTTGGCGGGTTTCGCGCCACGCGAACAGGCGCTGCTCGGCATGTTGATCGCCATGCACCGCGGCAAGTGGACGCAGCCTGCGGTAGTCGGCCTGAAAAGGTCTTTTGGGGACGCTGCGGTCCGTTTAGCGATACTCGCGCGCATCATCGTGGTGCTTTTGCGAATCGAGCAGTCGCTGGCCATCAGCAGCCGGCGCGCGCCCTGGCACCTTAGTGCGCGCGTCGGCGCGCTCGAGATCAGCACTCCTTTGCGCGCCAATCTCATGCGTGACGCCTTCTGGCGGGAGCTTGGCCCCGAGCTTGCGGACATGCAAAAAGGCGGTATCCGATTTCTCTTGAACGGCTAAGGGTTTTGGCAGAAAATAAGGACCTCCTAATGGAATAACCGAGGAGTTGTTATGGAAGGGAAGCGCCTCTTGGTGGTCTCCGCACTTGCCGCATTGCCGGTGGCGGCGATGGCCGCGCAGGTCCCGTCGGCGGTCTATAACGGGCTTAATTATGATCGCACGCGTACTCATGCGGGGCCGCCTGTGCGGGTCGCGCGTCCCGGCCGTTATCGCCATAGCGATGTGCGCAGGCCCGAGCGGTCGACCAATCACAAGCCTCAGTAACGGGTACATAGCGGGATCGATCGGTGGCAGGGTGGCCGCCGGTACCGGCGGATGGCCGGGTGGTCGAGAGGCATGGCGGCGAGGCGCCGGAATCGGGTGGCCCGGTCTGCGGCCTCGTCGGTTGGCGCCAGGTTGCGGTGGGCCGTGCTCATGGTACGAAGAGGCGGTTGTGGGTGGCCTGAAAGCCCGGATACGGCCGGATGCCCCCTGGCACCCGGCTGATTCGCGGTACGCCGGCCGTCCTCAGCCTTGCTCGGCGAACTCCGCCAGCAGTTCTGCCTGCACGTCTCGCGCGTTGCCTTTATAGGGGCGAGACCTGCGGTATTGGCCGTCGACCTGCAGGATCCAGGCGTGAGTATTGTCCTTTAGGTAGCGCTTCAGGTCGCGTACGAGGCGATCGCGCAGCCGTGGCGATTGGATCGGAAAGGCCACCTCGACCCGCCGGAAGAAATTACGCTCCATCCAGTCGGCGCTCGCCAGATAGACTTCCGGTTGATTCCCGTTGGCAAAGTAATAGATGCGGCTATGTTCGAGGAACCGGCCTATCACGGACCGTACTTGGATATTGTCCGAGACGCCGGCGACGCCGGGTCGCAGACAGCATATGCCGCGCACGATGAGCTGAATGCGGACGCCATCGATGGAGGCGCGATATAAAGCCTGAATGATCTCGGGCTCGGTCAGGGCGTTCACCTTCAGCATGATGCGCGCACGGCGGCCGGCCAGCGCGTGCGCTCGCTCGCGGTCGATCAGGGCCAGCATCTGGGTATGCAAGGTAAACGGACTTTGTATGAGGCGATGCAGCGGCATGATACTGCCAAGGCTCGTAAGTTGCAGGAAGACCTGATTCACATCCTTGCCGATTTCCGGGCGACACGTGAAATAGCCGTAGTCGGTATAGGCCTTGGCGGTGCGTAGATGGTAGTTGCCCGTGCCGAGATGGACATAGCGGCGCAGGACGCCGGCCTCGCGGCGCACTATGAGCGCCATTTTCGCGTGGGTCTTGAAGCCCACGATGCCATACAAGACGTGGGCTCCGGCCTCCTGGAGCTTGTTGGCGAGGGCAATATTGGCGGCCTCGTCGAAGCGCGCGCGCAGCTCGATCACAACAGTCACCTCTTTGCCGGCCTGCGCGGCCGCGACCAAGGCATCCGCGATAAGGGAATCCGGGCCTGATCGATACATGGTTTGCTTGATGGCAAGCACCAGTGGGTCGGCGGCCGCCTGTTGGATGAAGTCGACGACCGGCAGGAAGGATTCGAACGGGTGATGCACAAGGAGGTCAGCGTGGCGGATGGCGGCAAACAAGTCGGCCCCTGATGCCAGCGTCCGCGGTACTCCGGGAACGAAGCCCGGATATTTCAGGTCCGAACGCTCGATGCGATCATAGATTTCGCCCAGGCGGTTCAGGTTCACGGGGCCGTTTACGGCATAGAGATCCTCGGCCTCGAGCTCGAACTGGCGCAGCAGAAACCCGCTGGTGGCGTCCGGGCATTCGCGCGAAACCTCGAGACGTACCGCATCACCGTAGCGGCGCGAGGCGATCTCGCCTTGCACGGCGCGCAGGATATCATCGATCTCATCGTCGTCGATGAAAAGATCGCTGTTGCGGGTCACCCGGAATTGATAACAGCCGAGCACCGCCATGCCCGGGAACAGCCGATCCACATAGGCGTGAATCACCGATGACAGGAGCACGAATTCGTGGCTCTGATGATCGGTGCGGGGGAGCGCAATGACGCGCGCGAGCGCGCGTGGCGCCTGGACTATGGCCATCCCGCCGTGACGGCCAAAGGCATCGCGACCCTCGAGTGAGACGATGAAGTTCAGGCTTTTGTTCAGTATTCGGGGGAAAGGGTGCGCGGGATCGAGCCCTAGAGGGCTCAGGATCGGCAAAAGCTCCTCCTCGAAATGGCGGCGCAGCCAGGCGTCCTGGGCCTCGGTCCAACTGTCGCGCTTAATGATATGAATGCGCGCCGCGGCCAGCTCCGGAATCAGGATTTCATTTAGGACCCGGTATTGCTCGGAGACGAGGTCCAGGGTCTCTTCGCGCACCGCTCGCAGGGTTTCGGTGGCGGTCTTGTCGTCGGGCGCGAGCGCGGTTCCGACGATCTTGGCGCGTTGCTGGAGCCCGGCCACGCGCACCTCGAAGAACTCGTCGAGATTAGTGCTCGATATGCACAAAAACCGCAGTCGTTCGAGGAGAGGCAGGCGGTCATCCTTGGCCTGTTCCAGGACCCGCCGGTTGAAGGCAAGTACGCTCAACTCCCTGTTGATGTACAGGGACGGGTTCTTTAAGTCGATGTCGGTCACGGCGCGTGCGCGGTTATGGGCCGCCCGCCCAGGTCGAGAATGCTCACGGGTGGTTCCGCTATCTTGGCGACAGAAGGCCGACAGGGTCGGCAGATCAATGCCTGCATATTAGCATGGTTCGTGTCAGGGCCGCGCGCGCTATGGTCGGGCCCGGGAAAGACCGTGGCCGCAACCTTAAGGATTGCGTCTGTAGGGATTATGCTGGCATAAAGAAGAGTGATGATAAAAGCCCGTAAGAAAGGCACAAACCGGCGCCGGGAGGGCGTCGCGTCCGTTGACAGGGGTGGGTTGCCGCGTGATGATGGGCGGGGCATAAACCACAGGAGCGTCCCAATGTCAATATACAATAAGAAAGGGTGGGCGGGTATCGCGTGCGCCGGCCTACTGGTTCCGCTGCTTGCCTCCGCCGCTGACAAGGCCCCCACGCCCGCCGCGCTTTTCAAGGAAGTCCGTGCACTCGAGAACGGCGGCGGCTTGCTGCCAGGGAGCCATTTGTGGATGCATGGCTCGCGGATGGCCGATTACTACACCATCGACCGGGCCAACGCGATCGCGGTGAAGGCCGCGGCGCACGGTGTCCGGAATGTGACGCGCTTCCCGGCCGGAAGCCTTTATATCAAGGAAAATTTCGATATCCATAAGGTCTTGAAGACGGTAACGGCGATGCTGAAGGTACCGGGTTATGATAGTGCTGATCGCGACTGGGTCATGGCCGCTTACAAGCCCGACGGCCGCGTCATCGCCTATGGGCGCGTGGACAGCTGCATCTCGTGTCATGCGATCGCCGCCAAGACGGATTTCACGTTCCCATCCGGAACCAACCTGCCGATAGCGACCGTGGAGAAGTTCTTCCCGGGCCAGCCGATCTCGCCTGTCTATCGTGCCGCGCTCGCGCGACAGGGGCATCCTTAAAGGCGCATACGGCGGATGCGCCTTTAATAAGGGGGCCGATAGCAGGGCTGGGCCGGCGTCGCGCCCTCGTTTTTCCGCAGCGGTTCGGGTATTCTGCCGGATTTTTGGAGAGGCCGTGGTGGAAGATCAGGGGAGTATAGAGCAGGCGCTGCGCGAGCTTCGCGAGCGCACGGCCGCCCTTCGGGGGTATCTTTGACATCGATGCCCGGGAAGAGCGCCTAGCCGAGGTCGAACGCGAGCTTCTGGACCAGCAGGTATGGGCCGACAAGGTGCGAGCTCAGGAGCTCGGGCGCGAGCGGGCACGGCTGGCCGAGACCGTGGGTGCCATTCGTGCGCTTGAGGCGGGCCTTGGCGAGGCCATGGAGCTCTTTGCCATGGCGCGCGCCGAGGGGGATCGGGCCACCGAGGAGGCGATCGCAGGCGATGTAGCGGGCCTTAGGACGCGTCTCGAGACCCTCGAGTTCCAGCGGATGTTTCCGGGTGAGATGGACCCGGCCAACGCCTTTCTCGATATCCAATCGGGATCGGGCGGGACCGAGGCCCAGGATTGGGCGGAGATGCTGTTGCGGATGTATCTGCGCTACGGCGAGCGTCGCGGTTTCGCGACCGAGATCGTCGAGGTCTCAGCCGGCGAGGTGGCCGGGATCAAGAGCGCCACGATCAAGTACGCCGGATCCTACGCCTTTGGGCATCTGCGTACGGAGACCGGAGTCCATAGACTGGTGCGCAAATCGCCGTTTGACTCCGGCAATCGCCGACACACTTCGTTTGCGTCGGTGTTCGTCTACCCCGAGATCGATGACGATATCGATATCGAGATCAATCCCGCCGACCTCAGGATCGATACTTACCGGGCGAGTGGTGCCGGCGGCCAGCACGTGAACCGCACCGATTCCGCGGTGCGTATCACCCATGGCCCAAGCGGCATTGTGGTGCAATGCCAGACCGACCGCTCACAGCACAAAAACCGGTCGCAGGCCATGAAGATGTTGAAGGCCCGGCTCTACGAACTCGAGATGCAAAAGAAGCGTGAGGCGCAGGAGCGGCTCGAGGAGAGCAAGTCGGATATTGGCTGGGGCAGCCAGATCCGTTCTTATGTCCTGGACCAGTCGCGCATCAAGGACCTGCGCACCGGCGTCGAGATCGCGAATACCCAGGCGGTTTTGGACGGTGATCTGGATCGATTCATCGAGGCGAGCTTAAAGAGCGGACTGTGAAGGGAGGGGTAGGTGTGAGTGAAGGGCGAGACGACAACGAGATCACGGGAGACGAAGACCGCCATATCGCACTGCGCCGCGAGAAGCTCTCGGCGTGGCGAGCGGAGGGCAGCGCCTATCCCAACGACTTTCGCCCCAATCGCCAGGCCGGCCCGTTGCTGGCCGATTATCGGGACGCCCCCGAGGAGGTGTTGGCTACCGTCGGCGAATTGCGTCTGGGCGGGCGGATCATGACCAAGCGAGTCATGGGGCGCGCCAGTTTCTGCCACATCCAGGACGCGACCGGGCGCATCCAGGTATTTGTCGAGCGTGACATGCTGGGTTCGGCCTACGAGGCCTTCAAGCGATGGGACCTTGGGGACATCATTGGCGTGACCGGGCGGTTGTTCCGGACGAAGACCGGGGAGTTGAGCGTGCGCGCGGCGCATCTGCGGCTGCTCGTCAAAAGCTTGCGACCTTTGCCCGAGAAGTTCCACGGGCTCACCGATCAGGAAACCCGCTACCGCAAACGCTATCTCGACCTTATCGTAAACCCCGAGACGCGTCTGGTCTTCGAGCGGCGCGAGCGCATCGTTGCCTATCTGCGCGCGTTTCTTAAAGGGCGCGGGTTCAGTGAAGTCGAGACACCGATGATGCAGCCGCTCGCCGGGGGCGCGACCGCACGACCGTTCGTGACCCACCACAATGCGCTCGACATCCCGTTGTTTCTGCGCATCGCGCCCGAACTCTACCTAAAGCGGCTGGTAGTCGGCGGTTTCGAGCGCGTTTTCGAGATCAATCGTAATTTCCGCAACGAGGGCTTGAGCACGCGTCATAACCCCGAATTCACGATGGTTGAATTCTATCAAGCCTATGCCGACTATCGCGACCTGATGGACATGACAGAGGTCTTGTTGCGCGGGATGTGCGAGGAGGTGTTGGGGACATCCACGCTCACCTATCAGGGAGAGTGCTACGACTTGGGGGCGCCGTTTGCGCGCTGGACGGTCGAGGAGGTGATTCGCCGCCATCATCCGGATGCCCCGTCCGACCTGCGTGATGTCTCGGCGCTGCGGGCGTTTCTGGTCGCCAAGGGGTTACCGGAGGAGCCCGGTCTCGAGGCCGGCGGGTTGCAGATGGCGATCTTCGAGAAGACCATCGAAGGGCATTTGTTGCAGCCGACGTTCATAACGGCGTATCCGGCGGAGGTCTCGCCGCTTGCGCGACGCAACGACTCCGACGCGTTCGTGACCGACCGCTTTGAGCTGTTCGTTGGAGGTCGGGAGATCGCCAACGGTTTCTCGGAGTTGAATGATCCCGAGGATCAGGCGCGGCGCTTCAGGCGTCAGGTCGAGCGGCGCGGGGATGGCGACGAAGAGGCCATGCACTACGATGCCGATTATATCGAGGCGCTTGAATACGGCATGCCGCCCACGGCCGGCGAGGGGATCGGTATCGACCGCTTGGTCATGTTGTTCACGGATGCCCCGAGCATTCGCGACGTAATCCTGTTTCCGCATATGC
>JAJZZU010000151.1 GCA_021797365.1 Pseudomonadota bacterium
CAGCAGGTCATACATGCGCTGCCGGTATTCCTCGGTCAAGGCGCCAATGCACCACATCACTTTGCGCCAGGGCTTGAAGCAGTTTTTTTAGCAGCCGACGGATGGTTTCGCGGCTGATCGGACCGATGCCCGCAATTCTCAATGTTAAGTATGCCGCGTCGAAACGGGGTGGCGGTCGATCTACAGGGCTTGCATGAGTCTCTGTCGGACGTTGGGTACGAGGGGATAGAGCCATATCCGCTTAGGGCTTACCCCATGGCGTGTGTGTTGGCGGTCTTCACGGCCGCGGCCCGTGGTGAGACCGACATCGATCCAGTTGGCAGCCCGATAGCAATGTCCGGTAAAGCGGGCGGGGTCGACCAGGGTCTCGGCCAGGAGGGGCTGAACGCCGTAAGCGGCGGTCCAGTCGGCGACGACCTGCCGCAGGGCGCGCGCCAGCACATGGCTCGCGAGATTGGGAACATGCATATGGGGCAAGATCAAGAAGCGGGAGTTGCAGATGACAGACTGCAGGTGCTGAGCGCGGGTAGCGTCGTCCCAGCCAATCCACTGATCGCGTCCCTTAAGGCACCAGGCCGGCGAGGAGAACTGCAAGCAGCCCAGGACCATGGGATGCGGGGATGTCGCTTGGATCAGGTAGCGGAGATGGGCCCCAAAGGGCACGCGATGGCCGAGAGTATGGTGACGCGCGATGAGGGTGCGCCACAGCGTCCGCTCTTTGGGTGTGGCGACGCCCTGCCGTCGGATCGGCTGCAGGGCGGCAAGCGAGGCGTCGGTCACCGCAGGCTCCGGGTCTGGACCCACCAGAACCCGAGTACGACTGCCTCGCGGGCGGCCGGCCTTCAGCGCGGGCAGTGCTATCAGCCCCGCCTCCTGCATCCGTTCGAGCAGGGCCCGACATTCGATCGTCTTCGGTTGTCCGTTGGGGCGGCGCCAGTCGAGGAGTTCGCACACCGTCTGTGCCAGCTCATGGCGGCTAAGCCTTACCCCCCACCACCCTCGCCACGCCCGGAAATGGCTTCGACTGACTGTGGAACGGACTCCTCCACCGTACTCCGCCTATTGCTCATTGATAATCATTGCCACATTGAGAGTTGCTGAAGGCGCATGAGTCTCGTTGCCGACCGCAATGAAAGCATATATGCTATCACAAATGGTTCGGCTGGTGGTGGACACCAATGTCTTTGTGGCCGCATTGCGATCCGAGGGGGGCGCCTCCCGCGAAGTCTTGCGGCGTGCCCTGTCCGGCCATTATACGCCTCTGTTCGGCAACGCCTTGTGGTCGGAATATGAGGATGTGCTGGGGCGACCCCTCTGGACGCCCGTGACGACCGCGGCGGAGCGCCGCGTCGTCGTCGCCGCTTTTGCGCATCAAGGGCAGTGGGTTTCAGTCTATTATGGATGGCGGCCGAATCTCCGCGATGAGGGCGATAATCACCTCATCGAGTTGGCGGTGGCCGGGAATGCCGCCGCGGTCGTCACACATAACGTCGGGGACATGCGTAGCGGAGAGATGGTCTTCCCGGACTTGCGCATCATCACGCCCGCGGAATGTTTGGAGGTCTTTCCATGAGTACACTGACCATACGAATGTCAGATGACAAGGCGGAGCGTCTGAAGGCCTTGGCCCAAAGCCGCGGCACGAGCATGAACAAGCTCTTCGAGGAATGGGCGACGCAGGCGTTGGCGGCTTGGGACGTCGAGCGACGCTTTCGCCTGCTCGCGGCCGAAGGCGACGTCGAAGCCGCACGGCGCGTGCTAGATAGGTTGGACGCTAAAACCAGAGAGGCGTAAGGCGGGCACGGAGGCACGCCCCATAGGTAGAGGCGGACGGGCACCGCGAAGGTGGTCAGGCGAATCAGAGCAACACGTTTCACGCCATCAGCCGCAATGGCTTCCGGATGACCTCGGTGCCTTTCAGTTCCTCTTCCGCCAGGAGACGGTTGGCCTCCAAAACCATGGTGCCCGCCTCATGTGTAATAGAAAACTCATGGTCACTACTCATATTTATCTCCGTATAGATGCCGATCACGCGCTTTCTTTCGCTGCCGCCCTGCCAAGCCCAGCATTCAACGTTAGGTTTTGCTGTCAAAGGCACCGGACCGCTATGGCGGGCCCGTGCGGCTCAATCGGCGTAAGTCCAGATACCCTGCTAGCGCCTGCTTGCGAGTTGCCAGCGTGCTACGATCACTAGGTCGGGCTTACATTCGCTTGTTCTGACGCAAGAATAAAGGAATCTGGAATGGATACGTCATCGGACAACCGCGAGTCGATCTCTGACCCGCCACTGGCAAGAGCTCTAAATCAAAGCGAGAATGTGAAGAAAGTCGAGAATTGCGCCCACGATCTCTCCTCAGTTAATCTGATTCTGAAAGAAGAACTAGTCGAGTATTCCCCCGTAGGAGAGATTCGTAAGGCCTTAGTGCAAAGCGAACATGTAGAAGACAAAGTTCAGGAATGCGCCGATGAGCTCCATGTCGTCAACGCGTCTCTGGCAGAAGAGGTAGTCGAACGGGAAAATCTCGAAAAGCAGTTGAGCGATAGCGAGGCCTTAGAAAAACACAATCGTTACCTTGCTTATCACGACACCGCCACCGGGCTCGCTAATAGGGCACTATTTAACGACAGATTGGAGCACGCCTTAGTTCAAACCGAGCGCCATTCGTGGTCCTTGGCATTAATGTTTATAGACATTGATAAATTTAAGCTGATAAACGACACATACGACCACGAGACCGGGGACCGAGTCTTAAGGAGCGTCGGGCACGCGCTCCAGCTGTGCGCGAGGGAAGAAGACACTGTCAGTCGTATTGGAGGAGACGAGTTTTGATCTTCCCGGGCCCGCGTGAGATCGCGCACCGCCTCTTGTTCCGGTCCCGGGACCCACACGGCGGTGAGCTCACCGGCGCGATGCAGGCGGGCGAGCGATTCACTGTCCCGGCGGTCGGTCTTCACCCGGTCCCCGGGCTTTACGGGGATCAGCGAGGGCGCCACCACCGCACAGGCATGGCCCAGATGGGTCAGCTGACGAAAGATCCCGTAGCCGCAGGGACCGGCCTTGGTGCAGAACGACAGGACCTCCCCCTGGGGGCTTAGTACACGCATCCGTAAATACAGTGACGTATAAAATGTGGCAATCATCGGCGATTCGGAGCATATTTCCCTCCACTGGAGGTGAAGTATGCCGAGAAAAAGTCCATGGACTATAACGCTCTCGACCGCGGAACGGGAGAGGCTGGAGGCGATGGCACGGAAATATACGTCATCGTATAGAGACGTCATCAGAGCCAAGATTGCATTGTATTCCGCGGCCGGTCTGGACAACGATGAAATCGCGGCACGACTCGACACACCGCGACAAATTGTCAGCAAGTGGCGGAAGCGATTCTTTGAAGAACGCTTCCGCGGCTTGGAGGAGCGACCCCGTGGCGGGCGCCCAGCCCGCTTTTCCCCCCAGCGTCGTGGTCGCGATTAAAGCCTTGGCGTGCGAGCTACCTCATGAGCACGGGCTGCCCCTGTCGCGACTGAGCCTAGCAGACATTCGGAACGAGGTCGTGCGACGCGGCCTGGTCGCCCGCATCGGCGAGAGTACACTGTGGCGATGGTTGAGCGAGGATGCGATTCGCCCCTGGACGCATCGAACCTGGATATTCCCGCGCGATCCGGCCTTCGCCCAGAAGGCGAACCGAGTGCTTGATCTGTATCACGGGGAATGGGATGGAAAGGCCTTGAGTGCCGCCGACTGCGTACTGTCCACTGATGAGAAGACCAGCATCCCATCTCGTCGCCCCATTCACGAGACGCTTCCGGCGGCGCCGGGTCGGGCGATGCGCGTTGAATTCGAATATCAACGCCAAGGTGCCTGGGCCTATTTCGCCGCCTGGGATGTCCGTCGTGCCCGGGCTTTTGGCCGCTGCGAAAAGACGACCGGGATACTGCCCTTTGAGCGCCTCGTGGCGCAGGTGATGAACCAGGAGCCGTACCGATCCGCCCCTCGGGTGTTCTGGGTCATGGACAATGGCTCCTCTCATCGCGGTCAAGCCTGCATCACTCGTTTACAAAAGCGCTGGCCGAGTATTATTCCGGTACATACGCCGGTGCATGCCAGTTGGCTCAATCAGATCGAAGTGTACTTCTCGATTGTTCAGCGCAAGGTGCTCACCCCAAACGACTTCCAGTCGCTGGCGCAACTGGAGGATCGTCTATTGCGCTTTCAGGATCACTACAGCGCCACCGCCCGGCCTTTCGAATGGAAATTCACGCGCCATGACCTTGAGGTGCTTCTCTCTAAAATCCAGGCGCACGAGCAAATGTCCGCCCAGGCTGCGTGAGCAAATACGTCACCGAATTTATGGGCCAGGGTACTTAGCTTCCTCACGAGTTTGGCCACCGCCTCCGGGGTGTTGGCGATCTCCCCGTAATAGCGGGGCTTGCTCTGGCCGGCCTCGGCGATGGCGACCGCGATGGTGTCTTTGTGTGTGTATCCAGCCCCACGCACTTGCTAAACTTTGTCATGACCTGCCCCCTCAATGGTGGCTCTGAGTTGATGGGGGTTTACCCGACCGTAAGCTTAATCCACGTCGCTTGAGGTCGGGCAGGTCAATACATCTATTGTGAAAAGTGTGAGAACTCCCCACGATATCAGAGGATCGCCGGCCTTTCCTACATCTGGACTGTCTCAAGCTCAAACAGGGGCCGTTCTCTCGGTCACCCAAAAAGAACCCGGGGTATGTTGCGTGGCTCAAGCCTTAAAAAGCGATCGACGTTACAGAAGGAACCAGGAAAATCTTCTCGTGAGGCAAGAAACCCCCGCACCAACCGCGTAAGCGGCTTGGCGGCGGGAGAGTGCATGAAGCGCTTACGTCAGTGACTGACACCTCTCGCCGGGTCCCCCAACCGTTGGGCGATCTCATCGTTGCCACCCCCCCCCGCTCGCCGCCATCAGAATCATCTTGGCGCGCACGACCTCGAAATACGGAAACGTATATTTCCCGGATCTCCTATGCCATTCACCCACCTCTTCTGCAGATAGGACTATCCGGAATGGACTTTCCCTTGGCATGGGCGAATCGTCGTTGGCGACTCGCGTCAAGATGCCACACTCAATATTTCATCCGCAATATAATACGTACGCATATTTATGGAATTGACTACTTTTGTCATCCTCACCCCAGGTACCGCAACCAGAGCCCGAGCGCGACAAGCGTCGTCAACAAGACCGGCGGCGCCATGATCAGCCCGGCGCGCATATAGGTCTGCCACGAAATGGTCTGCCCCTTGCGCGCCAGTACGTGCAGCCAGAGCAGCGTGGCGAGACTCCCGAGCGGCGTGAACTTCGGCCCGATATCACAGCCGACCACATTGGCGTAGATCATCGCCTCGCGCGTGGCCGCCGGAACGGCAACGACATCGTGGATGGCAAGCGAACCCACGAGTACGGTCGGCATATTGTTCATGATCGCCGACAGGATGGCGGTCACAAAACCGGTCCCTATGGTCGCCATCATGAGCCCGTGGGCCGCGAACCCTTGAAGCAGTCGCGCGAGCCATGCCGTGAGCCCGGCATCGCGCAGACCATAGACGACGAGATACATGCCGAGACTGAACACGACGATCTGCCACGGGGCCTCGCGCCGGACCCGATCCTCCCAGCAGCGGGCATACAGGTCGAGGACGCGCGCGGCCTTTTCCTGAAACTGGGGATCGCGGGGAAAAATCCGGCAGCGATGCTGCCAGGGACGGATCGCGTCCTCGTTGAGCCAGCGCCAGATGGTGCTGTCGCTGATTCGCGCCACCAGGCCGGTGTGCTCGGCGTGCTGGCGCACATCGGCGAGACTCAGCCGCGACAAGGGGAGTCCCAAGGCCGCGGGCAGCGCGGCAGGCCAGCGCCTTGATCTCAACGGTGAGCTCTGGGGGGAAGCCCGGGGGCGACCCGACCGGGCCCGCTCATCGAGCCCTCGCCAACCGCTCCTTGAACATTCGCCGGCGCATTCCCCGTCCTGGGCCGCAAGGCCAGGAAGGGGCCGAGCGGGCTGCTTGCCTTTGCGCGGCTTTTCCTGGGTCCCCTGACTTTCCATGTAACACCGCCACCAATCAAACGACTTGGCTATTTCGTCCCTTCGTTTTTGGCCTTCGGACGAAAAACCGGCAGCACTATCGCGATCTCTTCGGGTTTTATCGTGCCCGCTAATCGCTCACAGGCCCCGGCCATGGGAGGGCCGGGGCGCCCTATCCGCCGACCCTACGGCGAGGGCGCGAATACGAGGACGAAATAGTCGGACTATTATCGGTGATGCATCATCGAAAAGACTCGATTACATATGATGCGTTCGCGGCTATCGCACCGTGATCTCGAAAAGCACGCGCATATTGGCGTGCGCGGCTTGGGATCGCAGATGCGAGGGTGTGGCCTCGAACTGGGCGGGACGCTTATCGCCAAAGCCAATGGTCGTGAGCCTGTCGGGAGCTATGCCGCCGTGATGAATGAGGTAGTCTTTGACGGCGCGCGCCCGGTTGACGCTCAAGGTTTGGTTGTATTGTGTCGTACCGGCCGCCGA
>JAJZZU010000152.1 GCA_021797365.1 Pseudomonadota bacterium
TCCGCACCCCTTCTTTTTTGTCGCCTCTGCCCCCCCTTTTTTTACGACCCGAAATCCGCAGCCGACCCGGCGTACACACACCTCTCGCATGCGGAACACGAGATATCTCTGGGGTACTGCTCTTTTGGGGAAAACCGCGGCTTATCGCCAGATTGACGCGCTTTTGGACAGCCGTTTACACTTGCTCAAACTCGGCGCCTATCATCTTGATCTCGACGATGGGAATATCCAATTTCGGCTCGGGGTACTCCTCGGGGACTCCCTCGCGACACCCGAGATTGTGCGAACCAATCTGCTCACCGCCATCCACATGATGGATAGTTCCGTCCCGGAAATCATGACGGTGGCGTTCAGTGACCGCAGTGCGCTGGATATCATCGAAGAGGCCGAGAGACAGGATATCGAGGGCGAGGCAGCGCCCGGCACGCCATTGCAGTGATATTCTGAACCCGCTTAAGCGGGTGAGCTTCTAGCCAAGACTCGCGGTTCATGGGCGATCCCCGGAAGGAACCCGCAACGGCTGGGCTCGTTGCGGCGCTTGATTCCACGATTCGGCCAGACAACTTCCGCCATGGACCGGCGGAAGGCCCGTGCCCGGGCGACTACTCCGCCCGAGGCTTCCCGGACGGGGATACGTGATGCGGTTCGGAAACGGCACCACTTGACCAAACGCCGGCGGGTGCGTGTTGACGCCGCCGACGACATCCCGGTGGCCCTGAAGGCCGCATTGCGAGCACTGCCAGTACGCCCCTTGGGCTTGTGGCGATGGCCACATACGGGACACCCCTGCGGGCGACAATGCCGGCTGGACGTACCTCTTTCGTCCCCGGTGAAGCATGGGCCATGCGGCCCACAACGCACAATGCAGTCTTTCTCCGACTTCTGCTGCAGGTAATCGATATCCTTGCCGTATCCCCACTGGCTCAGGCGCTGGTTATGGTGACGGCCACACGTCTTGCGCCGGACACCGTCAGGATTGCCTACAAATACCGACCCAACTTTATGGGCCTTGCAGAAATCCACCGCCTGGCGGGTGCCCTTCTCGCAGGTCGTGCACCCGCCGTGCATGGCGCAGGGTGAGCGTGACCCTGGATCCGCCCGAGCTTCCGCCAGCGCCGCGAACCCTTCATACAGCGGGCGCGCTTCCTTTGGGTGGCACCCAGTTGCTTGCTGTGCAGGCGCTTGAGAGAACGGATCCCGCGCCCGGAGACGACTAGGGCCTCACCCTCATTGGTCACCACGGCATGTCATGCTTAAGGTTTGGGTGCCTTGACTGATGCGACCGCCCGCTTTTTCTTGGGCAAAGCGCTTACCGTTGATCGCGACTTTGGGGCTGGCGGCACGGGTGTCCTCGCAGTGTGCGGGCCGGCGCGATCCCCGGCGCGCGTCTTCGCCCGCACCGGCTTCTTGGCTGGCGCGGTCTTCTTTGCTGTCTGGGGCTTCTTGCCCTTTGTCCCTGCAGGCTTGCCCACCGCTTTGCGCGTAATCCCTTGTTCGGATCGCGGGGCCTTCCGTGGCCGCGCGTCCTTCAACGGCGGTAGCGTTTCGTCCATTTCGATGCCAAACACGTCGGCGATACGCGCATTATCGAGCACCTTACCAGTCTCCAGGCGTTTCTGTGATTTCGGCGCGCCCGCCCCCGCTTGGCTAATGAGGTCCTTGGCGTCGACGCGCCGTAAGCGGAAGAGCAATTCGGGCTGTTGATCAAGGCGCGCACCCACCCCGTAGAGCACCGCGGCAATGTGCTTGCACATGGAGGCCCAGTCGGGACAACTGCAGCTGAAGCGAATCTCCTTCGGTCCGGGGAAAAGCCCAGTCCCCGGCGTACAGATCCGCTCCATCACAGCCGTCGAAAGCTTCCCTTGTAGAAGTTCAATGAGCGAATCGATAGAGTTCGCGCAATCGGCACCAATGGCCCGCCACTGCTTCAGAGGGACCGCCGCGACATGGATGGTGACCGTATAGAGGTTGGAGCCCATCACCTGGGCCTGTACTTCCCCCTCGGTCATTGTGAGATCAATGACCGAACCGTTGCGAACATAGGTGCGTCCGCGTGGCAGGCGGTTGGCGTAGTCGCTGTAGTCTTCGAGGTTCTTGCACCAAGCCTTGCCCCAGAAGGTCTTTGCAATCGCGCCGCGACAGGGCTCGATAGGCGAAAAATCGGCGCCAGCTTTCTTGGCTTTGGCCGCGAGCTTCTCCGCATTTTTGCGCCGTTGGGCGACCGAAACATAGGGCTTCCAGCTATAGTAGCTCATAATCCTCCTCACTCTTCCCCTGCGGTATGGATGTCGAGCTTCACCAAGTCAAGGAGTTCCTGATCGCTCATCTCGGTTAGCAGCTGTTCGGCGCCACCCTCCAACACGTCCTTTACCAGTTGCCGCTTCGATTCGATCAGCTGATCAATGTGATCTTCTATGGTGCCGCGACAGATAAATTTGTGGACCAGCACGTTTTTCTTTTGGCCGATGCGAAAGGCGCGATCGGTTGCCTGGGCTTCCACCGCCGGATTCCACCACCGGTCGAAATGGATCACATGCGATGCGGCGGTGAGGTTGAGGCCTGCTCCGCCCGCCTTGAGGGAGAGGACGAAAAACGGTATCAGCTCGTCTTCTTGAAAGCGTTTGACCAGCGTGCGGCGCGTGGCGACCGGAGTACCGCCGTGAAGTACAAGGCCCGCCCGACCAAAGAGCGACCCGAGCAATACGGCCAGCGGTTCTGTGGTTTCGCGAAACTGGGTGAATACCAGCACCTTCTCCTGCTTGGCGGCGATGATCTCCGCCAATTCGCGTAGCCGCGCGAACTTGCCACTATCGTCCGCGCCCCAGGCCCCATCGCCCAACCATTGCGAGGGATGGTTGCAGATCTGCTTGAAGCGCATTAGGAAGGACAACACAACGCCCTTGCGTCTCACTCCTTCAACTTTTTCAAGGGCGGTCGCAAGCTCCTTGACAGCGTTCTGGTAAAGCGCGGCTTGCACCGGAGTGAGATGGCACCAAGCCTTGATCTCGGTCTTGTCCGGTAGATCATCGATGACGCGCCGATCGGTTTTCAGCCGCCGCAGGATGTAGGGCTGCACCAAGGTTCTCAGGGGCCCAAAATGCTGGGTTTTTGCCAGATTCTTGGTGAACTTTGAGAAAACCTTATCGGAGCCTAGCAATCCCGGGTGGGTGAAATCGAAGATCGACCAGAGGTCGCTCAGGCGGTTTTCCACGGGCGTGCCGGTCAGCGCGATGCGAGTGGCGGCCTTGATTTTCTTCACTTGCCGCGTCTGCTTGGCGCTCGGATTCTTGATAGCCTGCGCCTCATCGATGATGGCTAAGCGCCAATCAATGGCCGCGAGCGTCGAGAGCCGCAAGAGCGAGCCGTAGCTCGTGATGACAAGGTCCACGTCTTTCAGTCGTTTGGCATCCAAGACACGGAGTTCGGCCGCCGGCATGGCCGAAGGGTGCGCGATCAGTAGGCGCAGGCTGGGCGCGAACCGTTGCGCTTCGTCTGCCCAGTTAGCGACGAGGGAGGCGGGGGCCACCAGCAGGCTCGGACGGGAGTTTTGGCGCTCGCGCTTTAAAACCAGAAGCAGGGACAACACTTGAATGGTCTTGCCAAGACCCATGTCGTCAGCAAGACAGGCTCCCAGCCCCAGTCGGGTGAGCAGATACAGCCAACGCACGCCGATTTGTTGATACGGCCGTAGCGTGGCCTTGAGCTCCGGGCCGGGGTTGATCTGTGCCAGCCCCTCAGGTTGGCGCAGGCCCTGCAACGTCTCGGCAAGCCAAGGACCAGGCGTCCATTGCGACCAATCGGCATCGGCGGGATCCAAGGTGTCGGCGTCGAGCGGCGCCCCGGCCATCAGACGCATGGCCTCGGAGAAGGCGAGCCCCGTTGTGGCCACCGTGTTTTCGATAGCCTTAAAGCGTTCTAATAGGGAGCCCAGCCGGTCTCGGTCCACCTCGACCCAGCGCCCGCGGATCCACTGCAAGCCATCGGTACTTTTGAGTAAGGCCTTAATCTCGGCGGCGGTAAGGCGCTCGCCATCAAGCGTCATCTCAATGTGGAAATCCAGGAGCGCATCCTGACCCAACATTGAGGGTGGGTGGGCGCCTACGTTGGCCTTGACCTGCGGCCGGGCCGGACGGCCGCTACGCCAGGTCCCCGGCGTGCGCACGATGATGCCCGCCGCTTCAAGCTTCGCGATATCAGTGAGGAACTGGTGGGCATCGGTCAGGGTCCAGCGTAGCGGGTGGAAGATTTCGCCGGCATCGACCATTTCACGTAACCAACGACATTGCGCAGCCCCGTTTCGAACCGGCGTGAGCAAGGACAGTAGGCGGGCCTGGCTCTTACCATCGGAGAATTCGGTCAGTGCCTGTGACAGGGGAAGGTGTTGCGCCTTGCCGTGAACCGACAAACGCGTGGTGTAGGTGGCGAGAAAGGCAAAGGGCGCTTCGCTATCCCGGCGATTCTCGGCAAGATTGAAATAGACCCGGCCTACCTGATTCCAAGTCGGGTGGCAGGCCTTGAGGTAATCCTGAAGCGGGCGTTTCGATGCGGCGAGCTCCGCACGTAAAGCGATATCAAACTCGCCCCATAAGGCCTTCAGGACCTCCGCAGTAAGGTACTCCGCACCTCTCATCGGGGGCGCATCGGCAATGAACGCCTGGAACCAATGATCGTCGGGGGTGGCTACGGCCACGTCGGCGTCTGGGGGCGTGGCGCATAAGAGCGTCACATAATGCGAAGCGAAGCTTCTCCACCAAGCGAGACTGGGCGGCAAGACGGTTCCGATTTCTGCAGCACCCAGATGGAGTAGACCATGTCCGGCGCCGAGGGCAAAAGCCGCGGCGAGCCGATCCTGAAGTTTTGCAGACAAAGGATGCAAACCACCGGGGTCCGGAGCCCACAGCAGGTGGCCTTGCGGGGTCAGTAGTAACGTATGGGCCGTGGCGGCAGTAATGGCCGTCGGTGCTGTCGCATCAATCATTCGTCGCTTCACCAGCGCTCAATCTGTCCACTCATACCCCGCGGCTTTTTGACGTGAGCAAGGGCAAGGCCACAATAGACAAGGAAAAAGACCTTGTCTGCGAGCGGCAAGGGCCGTATCGGCGCCCTTAAACGCGGTGGTCTGCGGCCACCCCGCCAGCTTTCTACTGCGGGAAGGCCAAAACCCACCGACCACGAAAGAACGTGGCCCAGCAGAACACGTAGGCGCCTCCCAGCCCCACGGCCTCGCCGAGGCTTCCAGCCGACCGCGAAGATTTGGTTACGCATCCGGGCGGGCACCCCCCGGACGATGGCCTGCTCAAGCTTGCCAGCACTTGGCATGCCATGCCAACTATAACCTATTACTGTGAAAGAGTGATGACTAAAGGCAATACACCCCCGACCCCGTAAACGCGGCAAGAGAGTAAGACCATGTCGAACGGGTGATGCGGTGCGCGGTGCGCATGTCGTTGCCAAGCAGCCGAAGTGCCTTCGCCAGGAAACCTGGCGAGGCCTTTTTACTGTGCGTGCTCAATGGCGACAATTCGGGGTACGAGTCGGCTGCTTGGATCCCATGAGCGTGCGGGGTTAAGGCCCCAAAGAAACGATCGATCTCAGACAACGGCGCACCGCGCACCCCTATTTTCTTTCATCATCCGGGGTGGTGGCAACCCCACCATGATCATTAGGTTAGTGTTGGCAGACGGGAAAACGCAGCCCACACTGCCCGCTCTCCGTCGTAAAAACCTTACTGGAGGCGGGCAAGGTGCGCGCCACGCCACCACGAGGTCGATGGCGAGACACGCCTCCAGGCGATCGGCCTGCCCCAGTTGGCGCTGTTCAATGCGACACCCGCTTTTCAGGATACGGTGCAGGACTTCGATGCCCCAGCGCCGGGCATACCACATAAGCTTCTCGCTTGCCTGTTCGAGGCTCGTCACGGGGAGCGTCGTGAGCAGCATCCATTCCATCGGCGTCACCCCCACAGGCGTATCTTGCTCCTGCGCAAACACCGCCCAGACCGGGATCGCCGTCGCGGGCCCCATGTGCCGCTTCGAGGGCATGAGGTTCACGGCGGCCATGCGAATCCCCAGAGAGGCCTCGCGCGCCGCCGCGCGGCTCCCTTGGCGCGGGACTTGGAGTATTTGTATCCCGTCTACGGGTCGCGACTGCATGGTCTCCCACAGGCGCTGCTGCTCCTCTTGCAGCACGCGATTATGTTGGGCACGCACCAGGAGTTTCGGCCCTTCGGGGTGGGCTAAGGCCTCGGCAAACAGTGCGTAGAGGTCGGCCCCGCGATCCCCTACACTGACGAGCGTGGTGTGGGGACAGCGCGCCTGGACGGCCGCTACCGCCCGGTAGCTCTGTAACCATTTAAAGCGTTCCTTGTCCTCGATCGGCACGCGATGGCGCCGCTCTTTCTTGCCGAAGTCCGCCGGATCGCGCGCCCAGCACTGGACATCCAGGAATCCCAAGGGCGTGCCCTGGGGGTTGAAGGCAAGTGTTGAGTGCACGTGCAGTCCCTGGGGTCCGGGGACGGTGGAGCCGATGGGCCCCAAGCCCTCGGTGGCG
>JAJZZU010000153.1 GCA_021797365.1 Pseudomonadota bacterium
CACGCCCTGAAACATCGGCAAGACCTGGGCGGCGACCGCCGCCCACAGCACGAAGGCGCCGCCGGCGAGCGCCCACAAGGGGTGAGTATCGAGCAGCGCTGCGGAGACCGGCGCGCCCGCGGCACGTTCGCCGGCCATGATCAAACCGAAGACCAGCGCCACGCCCAGCATCAGGATGGCATGGATCATGGGCGTCATGGTCTTCTGTTTTGGTAATCGCCACAAGGCCGAAACCGCCGAGACCGTAAAGACCGCCGCCGCGAGCGCGAGCGGGATCGCGGCCAGGGCAAAGAACAACGGCCGATTATCAAGAAAGGCCGCGGCCAGTAGCGCCGCGCCCAGGGCGAAACCCCAGCGGACGACGGGTATGAGCGCCGTCGCATAGGGGAGCCCGATACCGGCGACCACGGGCACCAGCTGAAACACGGCGGTGGTGGCGGTCAGCGTCAGGAAGCCTATGGTTACGAGATGGGTGGCAGCCAGAAGGCCCGGGGTGTAACGATCGACCCAGGCGGTGGGGCCGGCGGCCATCAGCACGACCCCGGATGCCGCCAGAAACCAGGGCGCAAGAAGAAAGGATCGCAGAACGAGCATCAACGGCGGGGCCTCGTCGAAGGCAAGTCCCCGGGTGTTCATGGCGGGCTCGGCGCCGTGCGTGTTATGACGACGTCATAGACACAGTCCTCGCCACGCGCCACGGCCACCGATTCGTAGACAAAACCCCGCTCGGCGAGCAGCCCGAACAGCGGATACGGCTGCCGGGGCAGGCGCACCCGTACCTGCTCCCCCGGACGCAACGCGGTGGCCGCCTGCAACGCCACTTGGAGCGGCTCCGGAGGCTCGAGGTCGCTGGCATCGATAAAGCGTTCATTCATGGACGACCGTCGCCTCCCTCATGGCCGCAAGCAGGCCCTCGGCGCAGTCCGCAAGCAGCGTATCGCTCATCGGATAAAGGACGTTCTCCTCCTTCAAATGATGCTGCGACACGAGCACGGTCATGGTGTCGAAGAGCGCGCGGCATGCGGCGCCTTGACCGTCCTGCCCCGAGGCCAAAAGGCCGCGGATCGCATCGTGCTCCTGGCGCATGACCACGAGCGGCCCCCCGGGTCCTGTGCGCTGCGCGAACTCCGGAAACAGCACCCGTTCCTCGATCTCCAGATGATGCTCCATGGCCTCGCGAAAGCGCGCGAACGCCGCGGCGCCCTGCGGCGTCCCACAGGCATTGTCCGCGTCCTCCATGAGCTGGTCCAATTCGCGGTGCTGGGCCGCCAAAAAGCTCGACAATCCTCTGTTCGACACGGTCTGCTCCTTTTTGAAGAATCGATGGGTGTCATTGTCGACAGGTGGCGGTGGAACGCCATTGCCCTAGGTCAAGACCGGCGGCCACCATAAAGCCGCCCGGGCGGTGGCGTACCCCGGAGATGCCGGCACCGGCCGATATAGTTGCCATAGCAATTATTGCTATGGCACAATGTACCCTGAGGCGCGCGGTCGCCAGGAGATGGTCTCATCGATGCCTAAAAGACACGACGCCCGATGCGATTCGCGGATCGCCGAAAGCAAGGACGACGCGGAACCATGCTTTGTCATCGAGGATAGCCTTGGTTATCTGGTCAATGCCGCAGCGCGTCTTCTGGCGCGCGCCCTGCACTCCCGGATCGTGCGCCATGGAGTTCCAATCGGTCAGTGGCCATTCCTTCTGTTTCTTTGGGAGGAGGAGGGGCTTTCGCAAACAGAGTTGAGCCGCAGGATCCCGATCGATGAGGCAACCACCGTCCGCACCCTGGGTCGCATGGAGCGCGACGGTTGGGTGCGCCGGGCGCGCGATTCCCGCGATCGCCGGCAGGTACGCGTCTTCCTGACGAGGGCCGGCCATGCGCTCAAGGCCACCCTTCTACCGTACGCCATCGCCGTGAACGACCAGGCAACAGAGGGTCTCGGCGAGACACAAAAGGCCCTCCTGAATTCACTGTTGCGGGACCTTATCGTGCGACTGCGCGACGACGATGCCCCATGGCCCAGTCCGGTGCCGACGGTGCACGCCAAGGCGCAGGGCGCTGGTGGGGCACGCGCGCAGACCGCGGCCGGCCGCAAGGCCGTGAAACCGACGCGGCCCAACGCCGCGGCATCGACAGTGATGCGCAAAGGCCAAAGAAGCCGGGGGACAGGCTGATGACGAGAATCATGCACGGGATGACCGCCTTGCTCGCAACCGCCCTGATCACGATCTTCCTTGGATCGAGCGTGACCGTCGAACTCATGGGCCGCCATGCCGCGATCGCGACCGTCAAGCAGTTGATCGTCTTCCCGGGGCTCGCCATACTGGTTCCCGCGCTCGCGCTTACCGGGCTTTCGGGGCTACGCCTTGCGCGCCACCACCGGGGCGCCCTGGTCGAACGCAAGTTGCGACGCATGCGGCTTGTCGCCGCCAACGGCCTTTTGGTCCTTACACCATGCGCGTTCTATCTGGATGACTTGGCATCCGCCGGTCGGTTCGATGCGCACTTCGTGGTATTTCAGGGTCTCGAACTGTGCGCCGGATTCGCGAATATCACGCTCATGGCCCTCAACATGCGGGACGGATGGCGAATGACCCATGGGCACGCGGTGCGGGCCGATTAGAGGCGGCGGAAACAGATCACCCCCCCCCCTGATACGAGAAACGGCCGCACTATGCGCACGCAGGGAACGCGCCGCGAGGGCACCGGGGAACGCCCGTAAGCGATCGGACAGGCAGATGGTAGGCTTTCCGGCGGGGTGCGACCGGGGCCCTAGAAACGATCCGGCAAGGCGATCACGCCCGACACCAAGCCCGAGGCAGTGCAACCCGCTACGCCTCAGGACTTGCGTCCCAAGGGGTCCCTCGCGGCGCGCCTGGCCGGTGGGCGCCTGGATTGGTCTTCGCACTTCCTGCCGCTCCCAACCACTCCAACGCTGAAAACTAGCCGGACTTGTCGCCATACCGACCGAATTCGAGGGGATCTAGCTACTCTTCCCTATGATATGCTCTACGGTGACGCGCAAGGGAGATATCGGGGCAGGCGCATCAAATTGCGGGATCGGGACGAGGATATCGAGACGTGGAGACGAGAATACTAAAGCGACTCAAAAAAGAGCCTCTACTGGAGGCCATTTGGGAGTTACGTTTTGGTACGGATACGGACGCGCCGGTCGGTTTGGGCGAAATTTTGCCAGGTATCCTCTTCCAGTCCCTGCGGGATAGGTATCCCGTAACAACCCGTCTTCCTGCGGCGGATATACCGCGGCCCATCGCCCGACAAAATGGGATTCTGCGCTATGTTCCCACTATTCGCATGGAAGCAGTCTCGGGTGCCCCGTTTGCCATTCAAGTCGGCGACCATATGGTGTCTCTGAATAACCGGAGACCATATGCAGGCTGGGGAGAGTTCTCTCAGCGAATACGAGAACTCGCTCACGTACTGGAATCGAGCGGTCTTATCCAAAAACCGGAGCGATTTTCCCTTAAATATATCGACCTGATCGAACTGGATCCCCAGCCATCATTGGCAAGCCTGCGCGTATCTCTGACGCTGGCCGGGAACAACCTCAGAGACCGGCCGACGCAGCTGCGCACGGAAATTCGCAACGGCGCCTTCGCGTATATCATACAGATCGCCACACCTGCAGACGTAACCATACCTCCCGGTGAACAGCGCCGAGGCACGCTTGTGGACATCGACACGATTTGCCATACCACTGAGGAGTTTTGGGGGCGGCTTGATGAGCGGACCAATAGCGCCCACCAAAGCTCGAAACAGCTTTTCCTGGACTTGCTGACCGAGGAGGCCTTGGACCGCCTCGAGCCCCTGTATGAGTAATGGTTGCGCCGCTGCGTTTACGAGGCCTGAAAAACAAGATGAACTGGGCTTACACTATTGGATATGGCCAAGCGCTCCCGCCGGACAGCATCATACGGTCGTATGGCGATCCGGCACCATTGTGGTGGCCTAGCGAGCCATTGTCGCTACCGGCGTCCTGGGCGCAACGCAACCACTCGATCAGCAGCCTCCTCGACAGGGAATCGGGGACAACGACGCTGGTTATCATTGAACTCGACTTATACTTGGGTGACGCTCGACAGCACCCCCCCGTGGACCGCGATGCGGAAAATCGATTACGGACGTTCAGGGATTGGTTGGCATCCATTCCCCCCGTTCCGCATATCCCATTGGACAAACTGAGTCGAGACGAGTTGTACTAATGGAATCTTACCTCCTCGATACGAATGTCATATCCCGACTGATCGATCGTAACGATCCACAGCATATGGCTTGCAAGGCCGCCGTGGAGACACTGATCAAAAAAAGTGCAAGAGTCTGCCTCGCGCCCCAGGTGCTCTTTGAGTTCTGGGCAGTCGCAACGCGCCCTGCCGTCAACAATGGGCTCGGGTGGACCCCCCAGATAACGAATACCCATGTGCAGTCGCTCCGCAAGCTGTTCGCCGTTCCCTCGGACACACCCCGATTGCTGGACGAGTGGCAGACGCTTGTCACGCGCTTCGATGTGTGCGGAAAACGCGCCCATGATGCGCGATTGGCAGCCTTTATGCGAATTCATGGAATTGTGTATCTGCTGACCCTGAACGGGCGGGATTTTCAAGGCTGGGGGCTCAATGTCCGGGAGCCCGAGACTCTTCTAAACTGAGCGCTTCAAGGGGGAGGCGCGATGCGTTCAACCATCGTCACCACGAATCCAATGCGGGATAGTCGGTACCTGGAATAACCCTCTTGACGATCGGGGAGGGGCTGGCGACGTCAAAGGGGAGGCCAGTGGCGCTTGGTGAAGGGGTGGCGTTCCCCGTGTGTCGCATCTCTGCGCGCCCCGGATTTCCAGAGCGACAAACCTCGGCGGGCTGAACAAGGAACGCCTACGCAGTCCGTGCTACGACCAACGGAAAATCCTCATGGGATCCTTCCCCGCCCTGTACGGTGGGTTTGCCGCGCACCGGATCAGACACTTCGATGTATGTGGAAAACGGGCCCATGGTGCGCGATTGGCAGCCTTCGTGGGGATCCCCTGGAGTATAGGCGCGCGGTGCAGGCCGGCTGAAAAGGGGCAGGACAGATCCCCGCCCCCGTGCCGGAAACGATCGTCAGCGCACAAGAAATGGGCGTGGGCTCGCGCGGCCTATGGGCCATGCCGGAGCACGGTTGCGACTACGGTTCGGGCGGACAGGGATCCGGTTTCGTCGGCCTTCCACGACACGAGGCTCGCAAGAACCGCGCGTGAAGCGACGGCAGGATACGGGTCGCGACGGCTGCACACAGCAGGGAGGTCCACGGATCAACGGTGGTGTCCGGCGCCTGGGAGGTCGAGCAGAGGGCTTCTCCTATCCCAAAAGGCATAAACTCGCGTCCCAAAGGGGATAAATCGTTCCCTGACCCGCGAGCGGGGAGTAGACTTACGTCCCGTCTAGGGCAGACCTTGATACTAATCAAAAGTAGCTTATCCTTATAGACCTTGGCGATTGCCTTCTGGGCCGGCACGGCCGACCGGAGACGCCTCACCAATAAGAGGATGACACGACGCATGGCGGTTACGAGCTTCGAGAGCAGCCTGAGACAGCGGTGTTCGAACTGCAGCCTGCGGGAAATCTGTCTTCCCCTGGGGCTGGACGCCGAGGAACTTGGGAGACTCGACGAACTCGTCAAACGACGTCGCCGGGTGTTCGCCGGCCAACACCTGTTCCGCGCGGGCGACCCCCTGCAGGCCCTGGCCGCGGTACGTACCGGATTCTTCAAGATCTACGAAGTGAGCGCCGGCGGCCACGAGCAGATCACGGCGTTTCCCATGGAGGGGGAGCTCATGGGGCTCGACGCCATCAGCGCGGATGTCCATCGCGGCAACGCCCTGGCCCTCGAAGACAGCGAGGTCTGCGAGATCCCGTTTGCCAAGCTCGAGGGCCTGCTGTCCGACCTGCCGCGCCTGCAACACCAGTTCCATAAGCTATTGAGCGGTGCGATCGGGAACGACCACGGCCTCATGATGGTGTTGGGGACGATGACCGCGGAACTCAAGGTGGCGGCCTTCCTGCTCAACCTTGCCGACCGCCTGGAGGCCCGCGGTCAACCGCGCGCGGTCATCCATCTGCCCATGTCCCGCGAGGAAATCGGCAACTACCTGGGTCTGAAGCTCGAAACGGTGAGCCGCATGTTCTCCAAACTGCGTGACGACGGACTCATCGTGACCGAGGGTCGCAAAACCGAGATCCGCAACTATGCGGCCCTGAAAGACCTCTGCCTTCAAGGGCCCGCGCACGCCTGACTGCGACCCATCTCGGCATCCTCAAGGCAATCCGGCGCCGGGCCTGGGCCGCCTGACCGCGCGGACACGCCCACCCGCCCTCATTGCTCTTTGCCGCCGCAGGCCTGCCGGGACCGTTCCTAAAACCAAGGAATTTTATTCCAAGACGCCAACCCGAACGATACTGGTGGCGATTCGCGTGCCGGGATCCCACCGGCAAGCACAAAGGGCGACCTAAGCCACCGCCACAACCGG
>JAJZZU010000154.1 GCA_021797365.1 Pseudomonadota bacterium
TAGCGCTCTGTCCATGCTGATGAAGTGTAGGGCCGTGCCTTGGCGCCATCCGACCTTTCGGGTAATCTCATAAAAAACAAATACACGCTGTAAGGTCTTTGGGGGCGCGATGGTTAAATTCGGGGGGGGGGGGGTGACGGTACCAGACCGCGTTACTGCGGGTGCGGTACCGGAGACTGGGGCCCGCGCACGGCTTTTATTTGTCTGCCCCGAGGATCGGTTTTTCTGCACACACTTTCTGGATCGGGCGGTCGCGGCACAAGAGTCCGGCTATGAGGTAACGGTACTGGCCCCAGAGACGGGCTCTGGGGCGGTCATTCAGGAGCGCGGCCTTACCTTTCTCCCGCTCCCCCTGCGCCGTCACGGAGTTAACCCATTCGCCGAGATACTTGGAGTCCAGCGCCTGTCCCGTCTGTATCGGCGCCTGTCCCCAGACATCGTGCATCACATTGGCTTAAAACTTATCTTCCGCGGGACGCTCGCCGCGCGGCTGGCCCGTGTTCCCTATATTGTCAATGCGCCCGTCGGTATGGGTTTCGTATTCTCTTCTGCGTCGCGCAAGGCTCGACTCTTGCGACCGATCGTCCAGATGGCCTTGCGCGAACTCCTCGCGCCGACCAACGCCCGGGTGATCTTTGAAAACCCCGAGGACCAGACGGAGTGCCTGCGCATGGGGGCGGCTTCCCTCAATCAGACCGCGGTGATTCGTGGGGCAGGCGTTGACGTAAAGGCCTTTCGCGTCAGCCCGGAGCCTAACGGCACACCCATCGTCTGTATGGCCGCGCGGCTTCTGTGGGATAAGGGTGTCGGGGTCTTTGTCGAGGCCTCACGGCTTCTAAAAGCCCAGGGCGTGGCGGTCCGATGTGTTCTGGTGGGTGGCGTTGATCTCGCGAACGCCGCCTCCGTGCCGGAGGCCCAGCTGCGGGCCTGGCATGAAGAGGGCCTCATCGAGTGGTGGGGCTTCCAAAAGGACATCCGGCCAGCCCTGGCGCAATCGACCCTCTTTTGTCTGCCCTCCCACTACCGCGAAGGTCTGCCGAAGGTGCTGCTGGAGGCCATGGCGGCAGGGCGCGCCGTGATCACGACCGATGCCATCGGTTGCCGGGAGGCCGTCACCGACGGCGATAACGGCTTGCTGATTCCGCCCCGCAACCCGGAGGCCTTAGCCGCGGCGATCGCGCGACTCTTATCCGATGCAGTCCTGCGCCGCCGGCTGGCCAAGCGGGGCCGGGAACGGGCCGAGCAGGAATTCGCCGCGCCCGTCGTGATCGGAAAGACGCTTGCGTTGTATGGCGACATGCTGGCATGGGCGTCAACCCCGGTGCGCACATGAAGCGCATTCTCGTGACAGGCGGCACGGGCTATATCGGCTCCCACGCGTGCGTCGCCCTCCTAAACCAAGGCTTTGCGGTGGCGGTGGTCGACAACCTGAGCAACAGCCATCGCGACATCCTTCCGCGGATCGCCGCCCTCGGGGGGCGGGCCGTCACCTTCTACGAGGCCGACGTGCGCGATCGCGCGGCCCTCGAGGCCATCTTTGCCTCCGCCCGGATCGATGCCGTCATCCATTTCGCGGGGCTTAAAGCTGTGGGGGAATCGACCGAGCAGCCGTTGCGCTACTACGACAACAATGTCCAGGGGGCACTGACGCTCTGTCAGGTCATGGGCGCGGCCGGGGTCAAAACGCTGATCTTTAGCTCGTCTGCGACCGTCTATGGGGAAGCGAAGGATTTACCCTTACATGAAGGGGGCCCGATCAGCGCCAGCAACCCGTATGGCTGGTCGAAGATCATGGTGGAGCGGATCCTTACCGATCTTAAGGCCGCCGATCCCGCCTGGCGCATCGCCAACCTGCGGTACTTCAACCCGGTCGGGGCCCACGAGAGCGGCCAGATCGGTGAGAACCCGCAGGGTATACCCAACAACCTCATGCCCTATGTCTGCCAGGTCGCCATCGGCCAGCGGCCCGCGCTCACCATTCACGGCAACGACTATCCGACCCCGGACGGTACCGGCGTCCGCGACTACATCCACGTCATGGATCTGGTCGAGGGCCATATCGCGGCCCTACGGTATCTGGAGCAGCACGCTGAGTTGGTGACGATCAACCTGGGGACGGGCCAGGGGACCTCGGTCCTGGAACTCGTCACAGCCTTTGGGAAGGCGTGCGGTCGCCTGGTGCCCTATGTCATGGGCCCGCGTCGGCCGGGTGATATCGCCGCCTGCTGGGCTGACCCGAGTCTTGCGCAAACCCTCCTCGGATGGCGCGCCCGTTATGACGTAGAGGCGATGTGTCGCGATGCGTGGCGGTGGATCTGCAGCGGCGCGCGTCATGTGGCATAACGACACCCAATAACCAGAAGGTACCTGAGAGATATGGATATTTCCGTCGTCGTCACATTCCACAACGAAAATCTGCTGGCCAAGTGGATGCTCGAGGGGTTCGCCCGCACACGCCAGTATGCGGAGGACCAGGGGCTTGCCATCGAGATGATCTGTGTCCTGGATACCGCGAACGAGGACACGACCGCCATTGTCACCAACCATCCCTCTTTACGGGAAACGGATACGGTCGTGCGAGTCGCCAATAGGGATCTGGCCACAAGCCGGAATGATGGGGTCCGAGCGGCGACGGGAGAGTATGTGAGCATAGTGGACGGCGATGATTACTACAGCAAGGAATGGCTGGTGAGGGCGCGGGCCCGAGCCCGTGAGGCCTCGGACCAGGCCGTGGTCCATCCCGAATACGTCGTCTCCTTTGGTACCGTCCACTCTCTCACAAAAGTTATCGACCAGGAGCGGGATGATTATCCCCTGGCGAGTTGTTTCAAGATCCATCCCTGGATATCAACAGCTTTCGCTCGTGCGCACATATTCCGAGAGACCCCTTATACGAGATGCGACGCAGTTGCGGGTTACGGCTACGAGGACTGGCACTGGAACTTGGAGACGGTGGCTGCCGGCCATCGGCATATTACCGCGCCAGAAACAGCCCTCTATTACCGAAGAAAGGCGGCCTCCATGCTCACCCACCATGTCCAACGCGGGGTCACGATAAGACCTTCGGCGTTCTTTCGTTCACCGGAAAAATGGACTACATGGGCGAATGGGGGCCCCCGATGAGCGCTCAAAGCGTTTGGCGCTATCGGCTACAAAGATTCGCCCTCTGGTCGACCCGTGCCCTTGGTGCGGAAAGGAGGGCGCGTTGGCTGAGCACCTGTTACGAGATGTATCAGGTCGCGTTGGGCCGGGGCGAGGGCGCCAATTGGGGCACGGTCGGCGCGAGCGGGTGGGGATGGCGAGATCGCGCCCGAGGCTTTCGGTCCGTGTACCGCCTGCATCGCCAGGGGCATGTTCTGCCCGGCGTCTGGCGCTACCTGGAAGAAAATCCCTCACCACCTCGGAAGAGGGGTGGTCAGCGAGGACAGCCGTTGTTTCCAGACTGGATCGTGGATGACCTCAAAGCACTGGGGGCGATCGAGCCGTCCCTGTGGCCAACCGATGATTTCTTGTCGCGGTACCACCGCTGGCAGGCCCCGATAGATGATGCACCGGGAGAGGTGTATGCGGATTTATTTCTGGCGTTGCAAGCCCGCAACTACGATGTGGTCCTACTGGCCCCCTGGTTGCGTGAAGGGGGTGCCGACAAGGGGACGCTCCAATACGTCTCTTTTTATGCAGCCCGTTTCCCGCGTACCCTGCTTATAACGACACGACCCGAGCCCTCCCCCTGGCTGAACCACGCGCCCGCAGGCGTAGAGGTGTTGGAGGCAGGCAAGGCGCTCTCAAGACTCTTGCCGGACGATCAGACAGCTGTCGTGTCGAGGCTACTCCTGGAACTCTCACCAGCACTCGTTCATCTCGTTCAATCGGACATCGGCTGGCGCACCGTGAGCAGGTATGGCTCGGCCATCCGTACCAACGGAACGCGGTGCATCGCGAGCCTCTTTACCCACGAAACCCTTGCCGACAAGCCGCGTACGGGCTACGCCGCGACCTACATGCCATCGGCCCGAGAAACCCTTGATGCGGTGTTCACCGATAATCATCCCTTCGCGCAAGACCTGACGCGGGAGTTTGCCCTCAAGCCGGGAATCGCCCGGCCTCTATACTTCTGGGTCGACACCCCTCAAGGCCAGGGAGGGGATTCGTCTCTTTCCATAGACGCATCACCACCGCGGGTCCTGTGGGCCAGCCGGTTTTGTTGGCAAAAGCGACCGGACATACTGTTGGCTATTGCGCGGGCGATGCCCGATGTCCTCTTTGACGTCTACGGCGCCTCGGATGGAGAGACCGTCGACCTCTATGCCGAGATCAAGCGCTTGGCCAATGTGCGACTGTTTGGACGGTATCGATCGTTCCCAGAAATCGTAGCTGCGGGCCCTTTCGTCTGCTTTTTGTACACCACGGCCTTCGATGGCCTACCCAACGTACTCCTGGAGGCGGCCAGCGCGGGGTTACCCATCGTCTGTCCCGCCCATATCGGCGGTATCTCGGACCTGGTCAGTGCCGAGAGCGGATACCCGGTAGCCGATGCCGCGCGCGCGGACGACTACATCGCAGGAATCCGGTCTGTCCTTGCCGATCCTCGGGACGCGGAACGCCGCGCGCAGCTCGCCGCCGCCATCTGCCTGGAGCGCCACAGCAAACAAGCGTTTATGGCATCAATGGATAACGCCCTGGTCCAGATAGGGCTAAGCGTCTTGCCAGATGTCCGTCGCCGAGAAAACACGGCTAAGGGCGTTCCACACCCCCTTTCAACGGAAGAAATCGTGCCCGGTACCGCACTTCTCATTCTTGGTATGCACCGTAGCGGGACATCGGCCCTTACAGGGGCCCTCGAGATCGCAGGAGTCCATCTCAGTCAGAACCTCACTCCCGCCGCCTCTTACAATAAAAAGGGGCTCTTTGAACACGATCGTGTGTGGCGTATCCACAACGTACTCTTGGGCGCCATGGGCAGGACATCGGCCGACATTCGTGCATTACCTGAGGCTTGGTTCGCCTCACCTGCGGCGGAATATGCGCGGACCGCACTGATAGCCGCTTTGCGGCCCGATATGGCTAATCAACCGTTGTGGGGCGTCAAAGACCCTCGCCTCTGCCGCTTATTCCCACTATGGCCTGCGATTCTCCAATCGTTGGGTGCCGAGCCAAAAATCTTGTTGGCGCTCCGTCATCCGGAGGAGGTAGTTGCGTCCCTCGTCGCCCGGGATCACTTGGATCCAACTCACGCGAAAGTGCTCTGGCTCAGGTACACCCTGGAGGCGGAGCGTGCGACCCGCGGTCTCCTCCGAACGACACAGGTATACGATCGCCTTTTGACCGCTTGGCGCCAGGAGTTTAAACGAATTGCAGAGGCTCTCGCCATACCGCTCCGGCGGGACGCAAAAGCGGCGCGGCTTTTGGACGATTTCCTGGATACGGGCTTGCGCCACCACACAACCGCAGATGATTGGAGCCGTAGCCCAGACCCCTGGGAGCGCATGTGTCACGACACCTACACGGTGCTCTCTCAAGAGAAGGAATCCGCATGGCCGCAGGTGCTCAATGCGATACATGACCGCCTCGCTGCTATCGAAGATAGTTCCTCAGACACTCATAGAAACTTCGCAATGAGACGAAGTGACGATCGATTGGAGATACGAGATCGAGCGATACGATAGACGGTCTGCCACGGCGCCTCGATGGTCGGGTATGGGCCATGCGCCCCGACTCGATCTCCCAGGCCTTCGAGCGGGTCTGCAAGGCCGCCGGTATCGAGGGCCTGACGTTCCACGATCTGCGGCATGAGGCGACCTCCAGGCTGTTTGAGAAGGGCCTAAACCCTATGGAGGTCGCGGCGATCACGGGACACAAGACCCTGCAGATGCTGAAGCGGTATACGCATCTGAGGGCCGAGGATCTGGTGGGGAGGTTGGGGTAAGGTGGCGCCCACAATACCCGCCCGACCAAAGCCTAAGCCGACCAAACGAACCGGCGCTTACTTCTTGTGCGCCTTCTCCCATGCAGCCGCCATAGATTGAGCACGGGCGATCTGCGCGGGGGACATGTGTTGCATAAGGTTCTCCAACGTCATCGAAACGGCTGCAGGGGTCTCGAACCCCGGCTGTGCTTTAGCTAGCGCGTACCATTTATAGGCTTGTACATAGTCTGGACGGACACCATGGCCCCTTTGGTACGCAATACCCATACCAAGCTCAGCATTAGCGTACCCTTGGACAGCCGCCTTACGGTACCAGTACACCGCCTTCTGATAATTCTTAGGGACACCCTGGCCGTAGTAGTAGGCAACACCCAGGTTAAATTGCGCATACGCATTTCCCTGAAGTGGTCCCCCGTTGACGGACCTCTAATGGATGGATTAAACCAACCACTTGGAGGTCACTATGGAACGTCAGGTTCGTGCTCAATATACCGCCGATTACAAGGCGCAGGCAGTGTCATTGGCA
>JAJZZU010000155.1 GCA_021797365.1 Pseudomonadota bacterium
CTTGAGACGCCACAGGTCGATGATGTCCCCGACCAGAAACAGCTCCTCGCAGGAGTGACTGCGCAAAAAATCCAAGAGTCTTTCGGCCTGGCAGCCACGCGTCCCAAGGTGCACATCCGATATGAAAATGGATCGATAGACGGGTCGGCTCACGGTAGGTCCTGGATCACGGGCATGAGGAAGGACGGGCCTGACTATGGCGGGATGGGTATCGTGACTTGCGCTCATCATGGGTCGACCCCCTGGCTGCGTTCTCTATCCTCTTCAGACATACGGACGTCGCGACGAGTGGACGGCTTGGCACCAGGGAATGCAGATCGTCGAAACGGGGCGTCCAAGACGATGGTCCATTGTATCCACGCAGGCCAACGACCGGCTCTGCGGGCGCCAGCGCGCGGATATGAGACGGCCCACCCCGCCGATCCGAAGGCGAGCCGGAGGATGCCGCCTGTTTTACGTCGGCCGTTAATGGTGTCTGCCTCCCGCCCATGCGCGACATTGCCGCTTGTCGGCCTACCCCAGGTCACCACAGAGCGCCTGCCGACAGCACGCCGTGATCTCAGCGCTCCTGAATACCGCAATGCGCGACCTGGGCCCAATCGACAAGGGTTTCATAGACCTCGATCAAACGCTGTGACATGGCCTCCCGGGACCAGCGCGCCGCCAGCTGCCCCGCCTCTGTCGCAAGGCGGGCGCGTAGCGCGGGATCACGCAGTATCGCCAGGCACTCGGCGCCGAAACTGTCGGGATCGGCAGCACTGCCACGGCTACCCTGGCGGCTTGCGAGAAGATCCGCCACGCCGAGGGCCGGGATCGCCACGATCGGGAGCCGGGCCGCCAAAGCCTCCAGAAGAACCATGCCCTGCGTCTCGGTCAGAGATGAAAAGACAAAGAGATCCGCGGCCTGATAGGCGTCCCTCAAGGCGCCGTCACGATCGAGATAACCGAGAAAACGCACCGAATCGCTTAAGCCATATCGCCGACTTTGCGATTCCAGGGAGGCCCGTATTGGACCGTCTCCGGCAAACAGCAGCAGGATGTCCGGCAGTACCGACCGCAGGCTCGCGACGACCTGCAGAAGAAACGGGAGATTCTTTTCCGGAGCCAGGCGCCCCGCATAGAGTAGTACCGGTCGTTCCGGTGTTATGCCGTGAAGGGCGCGGAAGGCCGCACGCCGGCCTACCGGGGGTGAGGGCATATCGATACCGGTCGGGATCACCTCGATAGGCGTGCGCACACCATAGCCTGTGACCACCTCGGCCATGGCCGCCGACGGGACGATCACGGTATGGACGCCATGGCATTGAATGCGCGAGAGTCCGCGAATCCCGTAGCGCGCGAGCGCGTTCGGTATCCACGGATAATAATGGCCGACGTAGGCCTCGAAATAGGTGTGATAGGACAGCACGGCCGGGATCCCCCACCGGCGGGCGAGATAGCGACCCCAGAAGTGGGCCATGAAGGGCGTCTGGATGTGGATCACATCATAACGCCGGGACGCGAGGTGCGTGGCGATGCGCAGACATCCCGAGAGGGTCATAAGCCTCTCCTCCGGATAGAACGGGATGCGCCGGGACGAGACCTGAAAGATCCCAGGTTCGACGCTGTCACCTGCGCCGTAGTCGGGGATCAGCAGATGCGCTTCATGCCCCATGCGGGCAAGACCCGCACGGAAACTGCGGATCGAACTTGCCACCCCGCTCACCCGCGGGAAATAGGTATCGGAGACCATCAAGATACGCATGCCTGGGTCCTGTATGGTGGTACGGAACTCGGGAGAAGGGCTTGCCACCGCCCCTTACGGCACTGCCAGCGTCATGCTGTCTCGTCTCATGGGCTCGTTTATGTCACAGGAATATGCCAGTCTGATGACAAGCCGTGCCAATCCTGGCGCCGCACCGGCAGTCATGGCGCCCACAGCCACCGGACCCCGTGGATGCCGCCGCCGATCGCGCAGGGGCGCACGCGGTCCGGACGCGCTCTGTGCTTGCCCTCTTCCCATGACCTTCCCGGCCAGTAGTGGACCCAGGACACATCATCTTGCATGCTGCGTCATGCATGTGAACATGAACGAGACGATGATTCCAGTATGATGGCTATATGGTCTCGTTTCATGTTAGGGCGCACAGAGGGATCTCCGCTTACATTGAGCGCCGGCTCCTGCTAGAATCGCGCGGATGTCTGCTGATTCTTGCCATGACGCGCAGCATACCGACGTGGATAAGGACGACATCCCGGGCCGGCTGGATCGCATACCATGGTGCGGATTCCATGTCACCGTCATCGCGGCCCTGGGGGTGGCGTGGATCCTCGATGGGCTCGAATTCACCTTGGTCGGTTCGCTTGCGGCACTGCTCGAGCGACGCGCGACACTGCACCTGTCGGCCCCCGATATCGGGGTCGCCGCCAGCGCCTATCTTGTGGGCGCCGTCGTCGGAAGCCTGGCATTTGGCTATCTCGCGGACCGTTATGGACGTAAAAGGCTCTTTACGACGACCTTACTCCTCTATATCGGCGCGACCGCCGCCACCGGTCTGTCCTGGGGGCTTGCGAGCTTCGCGTTGTTTCGCTTTCTGACGGGGGCCGGGATCGGCGGCGAGTACAGCGCCATCAATTCCGCGATACAGGAGCTGATCCCGGCGCGCCGGCGCGGACGTATCGACCTGCTGGTAAACGGGAGTTTCTGGATCGGCTCGGCGGCCGCGTCCACGCTCAGTCTTGTGATCCTCCGTAGTGGGGTCATGGCCCCCGCCCTCGGCTGGCGGGTGGCGTTTACCCTGGGGGCCCTTCTCGGGTTACTGGCGTTGCGCCTGCGTCGACTGATCCCCGAGAGCCCGCGCTGGCTTGCCGGCCGTGGCCGCATGCAGGAGGCCGACGCCATCGTCACCGCCATCGAACGGCGCGCGGGCATTGACCCGCCGCGGCAGGGTGGCCAGAGCGGCCGGGTCCGACGCGCCTACCCCGTACGCTTCTTCACGGCCCCACGGGTGATCTTCGGGCGCTACCGCAAGCGCGCGGTCCTGGCCGCGACACTGATGGTGGCGCAGCTCTTTTTCTATAACGCCTTTTTCTTCACCTACGCGCTCGTCCTGGTACGCTTCTATCACACGCGCGCCACGGATGTCGGCGCCTATCTTCTGCCGTTTGCGCTCAGCAATTTTCTCGGGGCGGCACTCCTCGGTCGATTCTTCGACACCATCGGGCGCCGTCCGATGATCACCGGCACCTACGCCCTATCCGGCATACTCATGATCATTGCCGCGTGGCTCTTTCGCGGGGCACTGCTCGGCGGCAGCGCGCAGACCGGGGCATGGGCGGCGGCGTTCTTCTTTGCCTCGGCGGGCGCAAGCGCCGCGTACCTCACGGTGAGCGAGAGCTTCCCGCTCGAGATTCGCGCCAGCGCCATTGCGCTGTTCTTCGCCTTCGGCACGGCCGTAGGGGGGGTCGTGGCGCCGAGCCTGCTTGGGGTGTTGATTGCCAGCGGCTCGCGCCATCGGGTCTTCTGGGGATACATGCTCGGGGCCATCCTCATGCTGTTTGGGGCACTGGCCGAATGGCGTTACGGGCTCGCCACCGAGGGCCGCTCGCTGGAGTCGATCGCGGCATCGCTTACAGACGAGCCCGCGACCGGGACCGGGCGCAACAGCGGCAGGCGGGACACGGGGTAAGCCTCACCCCCAGCCTGTGCGGACGCGGCAAGGCCCGGCAATGGCGCATGGCAGGCGCCAATCCGAGGCCCCGCGATACCTACGATCACGCGATCGACACAGCCGCGCCCTAAAGCCGCCCGCGGTGGCCGGCGCCCTTAGGGCTCGCCCCCTCCGGGCGGTGGCGGCTTGCGCGTTCGCCGGCGACGGCGCCGGGGACGGGATTGCGGTGTGATCTCGCGTGGCGGCGGAATGACCGGCGTAGGTGGAGGCGTCGGCTCCGTCAACTCGACTGACGATGACTGTGGCCTGATGCGATAAGCGACGAACAGCCCGGCCTCGAACAGCGCCCACATGGCCAGTGCCAGTACGGTCTGCGAGAAGGCGTCGGGGGGTGTGATGATGGCGGCCAAGACGAAGGCCCCGAGGATGACGTAGCGGCGCTTGCCCGACAATGTCTCGGGGCGCAAGACACCCATAAGCACCAACAGCACGATCGCCACCGGCACCTCGAAGGCCAGGCCGAACGCGAAGAACAGGGTTAGGACGAAGTTCAGGTAGTGATTGATGTCGGTCATGACGCGCACGCCCGCGGGGGCGGCGTGCGCAAAGAAGCCGAAGGCCAGGGGAAAGATCAGAAAATATGCAAAGGCCATGCCCAGATAGAAGAGCAGGGTGCTCGACACCAGGAGGGGCGTGACCAGACGACGTTCGCGCTGATAGAGCCCTGGCGCAACGAATGCCCATGCCTGGTAAAGGATATAGGGTATGGCCACGGCCACCGCGGTAGCCAACGCAAGCTTCAGCGGCGCAATGAAGGTCGCCGGGAGATTGGTGGCGATCATGGCGCCGTTTTGCGGGAGCACGGCAGTGAGGGGGCGAGCCAGGAGCCGATACAGCGTATTGCGGAACGGGAACAGGCCCACGAACAGCACCAGCACCGCGATCGCCGATCGCAGGATGCGCGTTCGCAATTCAAGGAGGTGTTCGATGAAACTCGCTTCAGCGCCCTCAGACGCCTTCGCCGCCATTGCCCTTCCCTACGCTGGAGGCGCCGGCTTGCGCGCGGTGGGACGGCCGTCGCCGTCCGCGGCGGCGGCGTCGGCGCGACGGTGATGCAGGACGCGGACGGCGCGGGACATCGGGGGAGGCCTCGAGTGCCGGCGGCGTGCGATCCGGACTTTCGTCGCCCAGCGACTCCCGCCACTCACTGGGCAATGTATCCTGGAGCAGGGCCTTGGTGCGCTGCCACTCCTGGTTCAGCTCGCGCAAGGGCGCGAGATGCTCGGTCCCGACCTGACCGTCCAGCTCCTCTTTCATCTTTGTCATGAAGCGCCGCGCACGCGCCACCCATCGCCCGGCGCCGCGCGCCGCATCCGGCAGGTGGCGAGGGTCGAAGACGATGACCGCGACGACTCCTATGATCAGGAGCTCCGTGAAACTGAAATCGAACATCAGCCCCCAGGCCTAACCCTTGCGCGCGCGTGCCGCACCCTTGGCCTTGGGTCCGTCGGCGGCGCTCGCCCGCCCTTCAATGACGCGGCCCCCATTGGCAGTCGGGCTCGCCGCGCCCTCCTCTTCGCCGTTCTCGGACTCTTCCTTCATCGCGCTCCGAAAACTCTTGATAGCGCCCCCGAGATCGCTGCCGATGTTGCGCACCTTGCTGGTGCCAAAAAGCAAGATCACAACCGCCAGGATGATCAACAAGTGCCAGATACTGAACAAGTCCATCGCCGCCTCCTAGAAACCGGGCAACCGGCCACCGCCCAGCACATGGATATGCAAATGGGGGATCTCCTGGCCGCCGCCAGGCCCCGTATTGATGATCGTCCGGAAGCCATCGTCGAGACCGGCCCGGCGCGCCACCTCCGGCAAAACCGCGACCGCATGCGCCATGAGCTCGGCATGCCCCGGCCCCACCTCGTTCAAGCTCGGGATGTGCTCGCGCGTTATGACGAGCATATGGACCGGGGCTTTGGGATACTTGTCGGCGATCACGATGAGTCGCTCATCTTCATAGAGTCGCGGGGCCGGGATTTGGTTTCCGACGATCTGACAGAAGATGCATGGCGTCATGGCTATCCCTCGTGGCGACTCGCCTTTTCCTCGATACCCGACCGCCCCATCCGCGCCTTCAGTTCCGCCAGGATCTGCTCGGGCGCGATATTCCGGTAGGCGAGCATCACCAAGCAGTGAAACCACAGATCGGCGGTCTCGTGGATGAGGGCCGCAGGATCATCCCCCTTGGCCGCGATCACGGCCTCGACGGCCTCTTCGCCGACCTTCTTCAGGATGCCGTCCAGGCCCTTATGGTAGAGCGAGGCCACATATGATGTCTTGGGGTCGGCCCCCACCCGAGCCTTGAGGATCGCATAGAGCTCGGTCAGTACATCGTCAGTCATTCTACTCCCGATCCGGGCTTTGCGCTGCCCGCCTGTTCATAAATCTCGCTCGCGGCCTTCAGGACCGGATCGACGGCCACGAAGCGGTCACCCTGCAGGGGCGAGAAAAAGCAGCTTTCGCGTCCGGTATGACAGGCGATCCCCGCGACTTGCTCCACCTGCAAAAGCAGCGCATCCCCGTCGCAATCCAGCCGTACCTCTTGTAGACGCTGGATATGGCCGGATTCTTCCCCTTTGCGCCACAAACGACCGCGCGAACGCGACCAATAGACGGCCCGGCCCTCGGCAAGGCTCGCGGCCAGGGATTCGGCGTTCATCCACGCCAGCATCAGCACCCGCCCGCTGCGCGCGTCCTGGGCGATGGCGGGCACGAGCC